>NZ_VOXR01000019.1:0-59779 GCF_013420645.1 Acinetobacter sp. C15 | reverse complement strand
GCTAATCCGACTTAGGCTCATCTATTAGCGCAAGGTCCGAAGATCCCCTGCTTTCCCCCGTAGGGCGTATGCGGTATTAGCATCCCTTTCGGAATGTTGTCCCCCACTAATAGGTAGATTCCTAAGCATTACTCACCCGTCCGCCGCTAGGAATCAGGTGCAAGCACCCTATCCCCGCTCGACTTGCATGTGTTAAGCCTGCCGCCAGCGTTCAATCTGAGCCATGATCAAACTCTTCAGTTTAATACTTTGTAGCACCTTAAAGGGTGCCAATCTTGGCTCATCAATTTCTGACTTAAATTCGCTCAAATAAACTTCGAGTAATTTAAACCAATCAATTAATGAAAATATATTCGATTAATCAACCAGTAAAAATCCACACAAGTTGTTCTTCATAATCTCTTAATGATCTTTCCAACACCTCGTCGGTGCCAGAAGCTGGACTCAAAACACTCGACAACTCAGCGATCCGCCTCGTTCATCACCGTGTATCTCGTCGGTATGGGGTGCATTCTAGAGAAATTTAAAAGCTTTGCAAGCACATTTTATAAAGTTTTAAGAAAAAAGTACCTGTCTGGTTATTTTTAAACCAGATTGCTGCATATTTCATCTGTATTACTAAGTTTAGCTAAGTAATTATAAAAATAAAGTAGTCCACTTAGACTTTAAATCTATAAATAAAAAACCAGCCGAAGCTGGTTTTATAATCTTTTCATTTTATTGCGGTTTTTAATTGGCCTGTTCTGCCAGCCACGACATAAATTTTTGTCGTTCTGTTTTAGACGCTTGTTGCCACAGCTGAATCAGTTGCTGATCTGCACCGGCAACATTGCTAACAGTTGCAACGGGTTTGGTTGTCACGACTGCTTGCGGACTATACACCGCTGCTGGTTGTGTCACCGATACAGGTGCGGCCTGCGCAGATTCTGTTGAAGAAGTACTAAATAAGTTTTGTAAAATGCCACGGTTTAAATCTTTGGCTCCAGCCTGCTGCACCAGCAGCTGATTTTTCGCATCAAATAAACCGAATACCGGCTGCTTGGCAAACTCCTTGGCATCATCATGCGTTTTTGGTGGATTCACCAGCCCTAAACGGTATGTGGCTTTATCTTGTAAAACAGGAGTTTTAATATGCACGATGCCCGAACGTACAATATCGTGTGAACCAATGCCCGGATGCTCTTCAAAAAACTGTACATAACGTACGCTCAGCACATTCTCGCCAGGCTGCACGCTATAGTTATGATTACTGCTAAACAGACGGCTTTTCACTTCCTGACCATTTAAACCTTCAACCTTAATTTCTTCCGGTGCCGTAATGGTCACTGCGGAAAAAGCTGTACTACTTAAACTTAAAGCCAGTGCTGCGAAGGATAAACGTAAAGCCATGCTGTTCACTCTAGTCGATTGTTCAATTTTAGTTGCACTATGCAGCGCTGAAATGACAGTTTTATGACAAAAATGGGGAAAGCCCAATTTCTCTCTTTTTAGTGTCGTTTTGCCATAAAAAAGAGCGCTGAATGCGCCCTTTCTTTGGTTTAGCTATGCAACTTAGTGAAAAGTTTTAAAACGATCTGCATCATTCATAAACTCTTTATCACCCGCTGGTGCTTCAATTGAACCGAACACCAGTTGCGCTCTTAATTTCCAGTTGGCTGGTACATCAAAGGTCGCCGCAACTTCTTCATCAATAATCGGGTTGTAATGCTGTAGCGATGCACCAATGTTGTTTTCTGCCAGCGCAATCCAGGTTGCAAACTGGGCAATCCCTGTTGAATGCTCTGACCATACCGGGAAGTTATCTACATATAGTGCAAACTGTTCTTGCAGTGCTTTCACGACATCTTGGTCTTCATAGAATAACGCAGTACCAAAACCTGCGGCAAAGCTGCTGATTTTGCTGTCAGTTGATGCAAAGTTTTCAGCCGGCACCATTTTACGCAAGGTTTCACGTACAATTTCCCAGAATTTGGCATGTGACTCACCAAACAGAATCACCACACGTGAAGTTTGCGAGTTAAACGAAGATGGGCTTAAACGAACGGCTTCTTTAATAATTTCTTCAATTTTCGCTTCGTCTAGCGCCACATTTTTACCAATTGAGTAAATGGTACGGCGTTTAAGTAAATGATCTTTAAATGACATATCTTTTTCCTTGGTATGGTCTTGTGTTTATAACAGATGGATTTATCTTAACGGCTGCCTGGGCTGGAAAATAGCCCCAGTTTTATAACAATGTGTTGCATTTATGGAACAATAACCGCGCTTATCGTAGATTTTATGAAAACAAGTTAAATTTTAAAGCACGTCAAAGCGGATGGAGCATCATTCCTGCTCTAGGTTTAGATCAATTATTAGGTTTTCTTCCAGTTTAAAGGATATATAAAAAAACTCCGCAAATCGCGGAGTTTTTGAGCTGCTTATTTGTCTGTTTCAAACAGCGCTGCCACAAAGGACTTGGCTGAAAATGGACGCAGGTCATCAATTTTTTCACCCACCCCAATAAAGCGGATAGGCACATGGGTACGGCTGGCAATATTAAACAGCACACCACCTTTGGCGGTACCATCCAGTTTGGTAATAGTTAGACCGGTCAAGCCGACCGCTTCATCAAACATTTCAACCTGGTTAATCGCATTCTGACCGGTACCGGCATCTACCACCAGCATCACTTCATGCGGTGCAGTGGCATCAATTTTTTGCATCACGCGTTTGACTTTGGTCAGTTCCTGCATCAAATGACCTTTGTTATGCAAACGCCCTGCAGTATCGGCAATCAAGACATCCATACCTTTGGCACGCGCACTTTCAAAGGCATCAAAAATGACCGAGGCACTGTCTGCACCATGACCTTGCGCGACCACAGCAACATCATTACGCTCGCCCCAGATTTGCAACTGTTCAGTCGCTGCGGCACGGAAGGTATCACCAGCGGCCAGCATGACTTTCTTGCCTTCACCTTGTAAACGTTTGGCCAGCTTACCAATGGTGGTGGTTTTACCCACACCATTCACGCCCACCACCAGAATGACATACGGATTTTTATTCGAATCAATATGTAACGGTTTAACACGCGGCGCCAGTAAAGCCACCAGCTCTTCCTGCAAGGCTTTATACAACGAGTGTGAATAAATCAGATCGCCACGCGCAGTACGTTCAGTCAGGTTGGCAATAATGGTTTTGGTGGCATCGACACCAATATCGGCCACCAGCAATTGCTCTTCAACTTCTTCTAAAAGTTCATCATCAATTTCTTTACCACCAATTAAGATGTTGACCATCCCATCGGCAAAGTTTTTACGGGTTTTGGTTAACCCTTCTTTCATACGGCTGAAGAAACCGCCTTTTGATTTCTCTTCAGCTGCTTCTGTGGCTACAGGCGCAGAAACAGGTGCTTGTTCTACTTTAGGTGTTTCAACGATAGGTACATTTACCACAGGTAAACTTGGTAAAGTGACATCGTCATCCCCGATATCAGCATCAATCAAAAATTTATTTTGCCCATTAGATTGCTGTTGCATGCCGAATCCTTGAAAAGCAGTGCGTTAAAAAAGTTGGATTCTAACATAAACTGCCCGCTTTGACTTGTCATTGCCAATCATGTGTCGCAGGCTGCAAAAAGTTACAGGATTCCCTTGCTTTCACTGCCCCGTTTCTGAAGAATGAAAGCAAATACAGATGCATTGCGGATCATCTTTGTGATACTGAACAATAAAATTTTGCCTGCTGTGGTTCATCATTTAAAACAACAACGTTTCGCCCTTACCCTACTTCTGATCGGTTTCTCATCGAGCGCTTTGGCGGCCAGTACCCAAAGCGAGCTGGCACGCAGTACCGTTGAAACCACGTTAAAAAACGGTTTAAAAGTCATTATTCGTGAAGATCATCGTTCGCCGATGGTGATGACTCAAATCTGGTACAAAGTTGGTAGCAGTGATGAGTCGGGAAATCTACTCGGCATTTCCCATGCACTGGAACACATGATGTTCAAAGGCACACATAAAGTGCCGAATGATGAGTTTACCCGACTCAGCCGGATTTACGGCGGCCGGGTCAATGCCTCGACCTTTACCAATTACACCAATTATTATCAGCTGTATCCAAAAACCTATTTTCCGATGGCGCTGGAGCTTGAAGCCGACCGGATGCGTAATTTATTGCTGCGCCAGCAGGATTTTGCCACCGAAATCAAAGTGGTGATGGAAGAACGGCGCCAGCGTACCGATGACAATCCGCGCGCTTTGGCTTTTGAACGGTTTAAATGGATTGCCTACCCGACCAGTCATTATCGCCAGCCGATTATTGGGCATATGAAAGATTTGCAAAATATCCAGCTGGAGGATTTACGTCAGTGGTACAAGCAATGGTATAGCCCGAATAATGCCATTTTAATTATTGTCGGCGATGTTAATGCTGAAGCGGCTTTGCTCCAGGTACAAAAATACTTTGCAGATATTCCAGCGCGCAGCCTGCCAGCCCGCAATGATGTCCGCGAATTTGAACGTCTGGGCTATCGGCACATGGAACTGAATTTTCCGGTTCAGGTGCCGAATTTGTATATGGCCTGGAATGTCCGTTCGCTAACGACTGCGACCAATCCGCAAGATGCCTATGCGCTCACCATTATTCAGCATTTATTAGACAGCGGCATTTCTTCGCGCCTGCAGCAGCGTCTGATTCGTGAGCAAAAACTCTTAAGTGCCTTAAGCGTCAGCTATGATCCGTATAATCGTGGCGACAGCCTGTTTACCATTTCAGCTTTACCGGTGGATGGCGTGGATCTGGCCCAAGCCGAACAGGCGATTCAGGCTGAAATTGAACGCCTAAAAACCGAGCTGGTGCATGAACAGGAAGTGAAACGCGTGACAGCCAAGTTTGTGTCGAATTTGCTTTATAGTCAGGATGATCTGGCTGGACAGGCCAAGATGATGGGCAATCTGGAAGTCAACGGATTGAGTTATCGCCTGATGGATGAATTACCTCAGCATTTTGAAACCGTACGCCCGCAAGACATTCAACGCGTCGCCAATGTCTATTTTGTGCGTGACAATTTGACCACCTTATATTTGCGTCCACACAGCAAGTCACCCTAAAGGATACCGACATGCCCTATTTCCGTTCCTGCGTTCTGGTGGCCAGCTTATTTGCGATCAGTTCTGCGCAGGCCAATGTCAATACCACCACCGAAGTGGATGAAAATCCAAATACCTTACAATCTCTGCCGCTGCTGCAAAGTCTCAGAAATATTAATCAGCAGAAATTGGATTATCGCGCGCCTTATGTGCATGACCTGAACAACCGTTATCAGGTCAGAACCCTGTTTGTGGAAACACAGGACTTGCCAATTCTGGATATACAGCTGACCTTTAATGCCGGTGCCGCGCGTGATCGGGAAATTGAAAGCGGCTTATACGGCGTGGCCAATATGGCCGCCCAGCTCTTAGATGAAGGCACGCCCAAATATAACGCACAACAAGTGGCTGCCGTGTTTGAACAGGTCGGTGCGCAGTTTAGTGCGCGAGCCTATCGGGATATGTTTATTGTCAAATTACGGGTGCTGTCTGACCCGGAAAAACTGGAACCGGCTTTAGCCATGATGATGGAACTGCTCAAACATGCCACCTTTGAAAAACAGAGTATTGGCATGGTGGTCAGCAATAACCAGCTGGGGCAAAAACAGCTGAAAGAAAATCCCAGCCGGATGATGGAGATTCAGCTGTATCGCAGCTTATATGGGCAACATCCTTATGCCCAGCCAATTAACGGCACCAATGGCAGTATTCAGCGGATTCAGCCCAAACATCTGCAACAGTTCCGTGAGCAGTTTCTGGTGGCGCAGAATATGAATATTGCCATTACCGGAAAAATGCAGGCCAAAGCAGCTTTAAATCTGGCAGAACGTATTGCCGGCAACTTAGCGCAAGGTCAGGCGGCTGCACCACTCCCCACACCCATCACAGCAAATGGCTTTCAGATTGTACACATGCCCTATCAGTCCAGTCAGGCGCATATTGTGCTCGGTCATATTGGCACCACACGTCATGATCCAGACCGGCTGGCTCTAGAAGTGGCCAATCGTATGCTCGGCGGTAGCGGCTTTCATTCTGTTTTGATGAAAGAACTGCGGGTAAAACGCGGCTATACCTATGGCGCATCCAGCAGCATGAGTTTTAGTCAGGCACCGGGTGTATTTCACATCAGCTACTCAACCCGGCAAGATCAACTGATGGACAGTATTCGTGTCGCGCATAAGGCACTGGTCGATTTTGTCCGTGAACCGATTGATCCGAAACAGCTGGAAGAAACCAAAAACGGCTTGTTAAGAGCCTATCCCAACCATTACAGCAGCAATGCCAGTATTAATGCCCAGCTCGGCAGTTTGGGATTTTATGGACAATCGGCACAGAGCCTGAGTGAATATTCAGTGCAGCTCAGTAAAATTAGCGCCGAAGATGTGCAAGCTGCGGTACGCCGGCATCTGCATCCGGAACATCTGACCGTGATTGTAGTCAGTGAAAGTTTAGACAAAGCGGCTTTAGAACAAGTTTTACAACACAATTTACAGACCACCAGCAGTCAATCGCTTCCTCAGATTGAAGATATTCCGGCGATTAATATGCCTCCACATCCAGAGGAGGAAGTTGTTTTGCCTGACCCAGTTCCATCTGATGGGCCTGCATCAATTTAAGATATTGCCCATAACGCACCTGTGGCTGCTGCATTAAGCGCACAGCCATCTCCTGAGTTTCAGGATACATCGACTGCTGTGACAGATACTCAATATTCTGAAATTGTACGGACCCGACCGGGCGATAAAGTGCAATGGAAGATAACAGGAGAATAATGACAATAATGCTGACCACTACCCCATTATAAATTTGCTCTAACGTGAGTCGTGATTTTAATTGAATGAATAATTGAGAAATTTTTTGTATTGCGTCATGCATAGCCTACCTCGAATAGCCGTAGTGTAGGATGCTAGCGGTATTTGCACAAGATAGATGACCCAATTTTACCCGAACTGGCGAGTAAAATTGAGCCACTGCTGCTTAAGTCATCAGCGCGCGGAATACGGTATACAGGATAATACCCGCGACAATGGCCAGCACAATGAAGATGGCAAAGATACTGACCCCTTTTTCGGCATCAGCCGGATGCAGTTCATCATCATCGGCAATGCTGATTAGCTCACCATTATAAATACGGTAGAATTCTTCACGCTGCTGTGGATCGAGTGTACTGGTAAAGTCATGCACACGTTTACGCTGCGCCAGACAATACTCACCTAAATGAATTTCCTGATGGAACACCGCCTCATCGAGTTTTTTACGGTGATGATGGGCCAGCTCGATAATCTGCTCCGCACGTAAAGGCAGATCAAAGTTAAAACCGTCTATTGTATTTGTCATGTGGCTCTCCTTTTTATGTTACCTTTCTTATATGCATATCATAATAAAATTATAGAGTGTTCAATGTTTAATCATGTAAACTTGAAATATCACGGATCTGCCCCATCTCTTAGTTGACATTTCCACGAATGTGTAATATTAGTTTAACACAACCTCGATAAACTATTATTTAGACTGGCTATACAGTCTTTATTGCGATCATAATTAAAATAAAGGAGTTTTATATGATTCAGAGTATCTCTCACCATGATCTTGAAATTGCATATGCAAATGCGGTTAACACCATTCAATCACAGATGAACTTCCAAGATGCTGTGGCTGAACTTGAACAGGTTGCCCGCGCGGGTCATGGCAAAGCCGCTATGTTCTTGGCTGAACTGTACTATCAAGGCTTCCGCGTAGAACGCGATTCACTCAAAGCACAGTACTGGCAGAATATGGCCACCATGCAAGCATAAACAGACGTCACCTAGGTGGCGTTTTTTAATGCCTGAAATTTGTTTTTTATATTTGTTTACGATTTAACGCAAAGCTTAAACGCTTTATTCATCTGAATTTCCTACAATACAGGCACCACATTAGTGTTTATATGACATGAACCAGATTAAGTCTTTAAAACCCGCTGCCCAAGATATTCACATGAAAATCAGTATTCTAAAATCAATGATGTATTGCGGGGTACTTTGGGGGCTATATCATCAGGGTTGGGCCATGACCTCCGATCAGGATGATTTTATTTTTCCCTTTTGGTTAAACGGTGTCCAAGCCTATAAATATGCCAAGAAACACTGGCCAAACTACACTCCGCGCCAGATTAGCCCGCAGGATTTTCAGAATTCTTTGCTACCGACCTTAACCCGTTTAAAAGTTACACCGGCGCTGTGTCATTGTTCCAGCCAGCAATTCAAGCTGACCACACAGCAAATGAAACACTTTTTCTTTAATGACGCCCAGTTAAAGACCGCTTAACGTAGAGATTCATGCACCATTAAACCTCAATGAAAACAATATGACTGCTGATTATGGCCTCTAATGATAAAACTATTGGCATTTTTCAAAATTGAGGTTAAGTTAGAACCCATACCAAGAACAAAAATGGCAAGGACCAGACAGAATGACCAATGTAACACACGTATTAAAAGATAAGCATAGCCAGGAAATATACACCGTTAGTCCAGAAGCAACTGTACTCGAAGCAATTTCAATTATGGCCGATAAAGGCATCGGGGCGCTTGTAGTGACCCATGAAGGCCAAGTGGTCGGGATTTTATCCGAGCGTGACTACACCCGTAAAATTGCGTTGATGGAACGCTCTTCTTATGACACCACCGTCAATGAGATTATGACCGCAAAGGTACTGACCGTGACCCAAAGCACCAGTGTAGAAGACTGTTTGAGCCTGATGACCGATCGTCATTTACGTCATTTACCGGTAGTAGAAAATGACAAACTGGTCGGACTGGTGTCGATTGGCGACTTGGTAAAAGCAGTAATGGATGATCAACGTAAACTGATCGACCAGCTACAACAATATATTGCCAGCTAAACAGACAATATAAAAAACAAAAAAACTCTCCTTCAAGAGAGTTTTTTTTATGGCTAGCCTTTTAAAAAACGATCTTTTTTAAAACTGCTCGTTTAAAAGAGACTAAACAGGATTAATTCAAGCCCAGCTTGTGTGCCACATAGTCCGCATCTTTGTCACCGCGACCAGACAGGTTCACCACAATATTGGTGTCTTTGGACATTTTTGGTGCTTCACGCATTGCCCATGCGACCGCATGCGAGCTTTCCAGTGCCGGCACAATCCCTTCAACCCGTGATAGCTGAATAAAGGCGTCCAGACACTCCTGATCAGTAGCAGTGGTATATTCGACACGACCAGCATCTTTCAGGAAGCTGTGCTGTGGCCCTACACCCGGATAATCCAGCCCAGATGCAATCGAGTGTACCGGGAGTGGCTCACCCTGCTCATCTTCCAGCACATAACAGGCCATACCGTGTAACTGACCCGGTTTACCTAAGGTGAGGGTTGCAGAGTGCATATCGGTATTCAAGCCATGACCGGCTGGCTCAACACCGACCAGCTTCACTTCCGGATCATTCAGAAACGCGGTAAAAGCGCCCACAGCATTAGAACCACCACCGACACAAGCCACAATATAATCCGGCTGTGCACCAAAACGTTCCTGCGCCTGAACTTTAATTTCATCACCAATAATGGCCTGGAAATCACGTACCATCATCGGGAATGGATGCGGTCCCACCACCGAACCAATCGCATAAATATAGTTTTTCGGATCTTTTAAGTATTCTTCGAAGGCGCTGTCTACCGCATCTTTTAAGGTTGCAGTGCCGCGGGTCACGGAAATCAGCTTGGCGCCCAGAATTTTCATTTTTACGACATTGGGATGTTCTTTCTCAATATCGACCTGACCCATGTGAATTTCGCATGGAATACCGACCAGGGCACAGGCGGTTGCCAATGCCACGCCATGCTGACCAGCGCCAGTTTCGGCAATGACTTTGGTTTTGCCCATATATTTGGCCAGCAAGGCTTCACCTAAACAATGGTTAATTTTATGCGCGCCGGTGTGATTTAAATCTTCACGTTTTAAATAGATTTGTGCCCCGCCCAACTGCTCAGATAAACGCTTGGCATGAAATAGCGGACTTGGACGACCCACATAATGTGCGAATAGCTCAGCCAGTTCCTGCTGAAATTCCGGAGTCTGACGAATTTCTTCGTAGGCCACTTTAATATCATCCATCGCCGCTTTCAGATGCGGTGGAATAAACTGCCCGCCATATTCACCAAAAAAGCCATCTTCATTGGGTAAGGCAACGCCATTCATCTGAGAGTTCATGCAGTATTCCTTCTATTTTATGAAGCTTAACGCGCCAAATAACGGGTTAAATCTTCAATCCCCTTTAACGTCATGGGATACATATGATTTTCAAAAATTTGCTGAATTAAACCGATGGTCTGGGTGTAGTGCCAATATTGCTCTTGTTCCGGGTTCAGCCAGGCGGTTTTATCAAAATGCTGGCGTAAACGGCGCAACCACACTTGCCCGGCCTCATCATTCATATATTCCACTGAACCCCCAACGGCATTCAGCTCATAAGGTGCCATACTGGCATCCCCGACCACAATCACACGATAGTCGCGTCCATAGGTATTGAATAAATCCCAGGTATTCATACGGGTGTGTGAACGGCGTACATTGTCTTTCCAGACATAATCGTACAGGCAGTTATGAAAATAAAAATATTCCAACGTTTTAAATTCGGTTTTGGCCGCACTAAACAGCTTTTCACACTGGGCGATGTGCGCATCCATGGAGCCGCCGACATCAAACAGCATTAACACTTTAACCCGGTTACGCCGTTCGGGTACCAGTTGCACATCCAGAATACCCTGTTTGGCGGTTTCACGAATGGTGCCATCGACATCTAATTCTTCAGCCGCGCCCTGACGGGCAAACTTGCGCAGACGGCGCAGCGCCATTTGCATTTGCCGTGAACCGAGCAGCTGGTCATCATCCAGATTACGGTATTGACGCTGTTCCCAGACTTTAACCGCTGAACGTTTACGGCCCGGCCCGCCTATACGCACCCCTTCAGGATGATCACCATAGGCACCAAACGGCGAGGTTCCACCGGTCCCAATCATGCGGTTACCGCCCTGATGCTTTTTATGCTGTTCGCGTAAACGCTCTTCCAGCATTTTCATCAGCTCTTCCAATGAACCGGCTTTTTTCAGTTCTTCGCGCTGCTCTGGGGTTAAATGCTTTTCCAGTAGCTCCAGATCGAACCAGTCTTTGGGTAATTTATGGACTTGATTGAGCAATTCATCCAGATCAAAGGTAGAGATACCATCAAAGTAATCTTTCATGGCCCGGTCAAACTTGTCAAAAAAGCGTTCATCCTTGACCATAATGGTTTTGGCCAGATGATAAAACTCATCTTGATTGGCAAAGACCAGACCTTCTGCCACTGCACGGTTCAGGTCAATCAGTTCGCGGGTGGTGACCGGGACGCCGTATTTTCTTAAGGTATAAAACAATCGCACAAACATGTGGCGATTACTCCCTTAACGACGAGCCATAAAGGCTAAGCGTTCCAGTAACTGAACATCCTGCTCGTTTTTAATCAGCGCACCGTACAACGGTGGAATGGCTTTGGTTTTGTCAGCATTACGCAGAATATCGTCCGGCATGTCATCCGCCATTAACAGGCTTAGCCAGTCAATCAGCTCAGAGGTTGAAGGCGGTTTTTTCAGGCCCGGAATCTGGCGTAGTTTAAAGAACACCTGTAAGGCTTCTGACACCAAAGTCGTGGAGATATTCGGGAAATGTACATTGATGATGTCGCGCATGGTGGCTTCATCAGGGAAATCAATATAATGGAAGAAACAGCGACGCAAGAAAGCATCGGGCAGTTCTTTTTCATTATTGGAAGTGATGATCACAATCGGACGCTGCGTTGCGCTAATGGTTTCGCCAGTTTCATAAACGAAAAAGGACATTTTATCCAGCTCATGCAGCAAGTCGTTTGGAAACTCGATATCGGCCTTGTCAATTTCATCAATCAGCAGTACACAGCGCTCTTCACTGCTAAACGCTTCCCACAGTTTGCCCGGCTTGATGTAGTTTTTAATATCATAAACCCGGTCATCCCCCAGCTGGCTATCACGTAAACGCGACACGGCATCATATTCATACAGGCCTTGCTGGGCTTTGGTGGTCGATTTGATATGCCAGGTAATCAGTTTCAGTCTCAGGCTTTGCGCAACCTGCTCGGCCAGTAAGGTTTTACCGGTACCCGGTTCACCTTTAATTAACAGGGGCTTTTGTAAACGACGTGCCGCCTGCACCGCCAGCTTTAAGCTGTCAGTGGCGATGTATTGATCAGTACCAGTGAAGTGTTGTGTATCTACAGACATGAGATAACCTTATTTCAATTTAAACTTATTTTTGTAATTAAAGCGCTGTGCTGTTGTTCTTGGCAGCAAGACCTGCCTTACGCTGGCTATATTTAGACCAGAAATAACCAACCACCAGTCCTAAACCAATCACCACCAGAATGGCAGATAAATTGGACCAGACCAGCGGCATTTCCTTGGTTAATACACCAAACAGCAAACCAAAGGTGGCCGGTGCAATACCTGCATTATGCCCTTCGGAAATGGTAGGCGTCAGCAAGATAGCAAAGACCACAATCCAGCTTACGCCGCCAAGTGGATGAGGCAGACGTTTGGCAATTTCATACCAGCACCATAAAATAATCAGGCTACCCAGCAGATAGACCGTAACGGCAATGGTATTTTCAGGAATTGATTCTAAAAAAGTCATTAAATTTTCCATCACTCAACTCCTGAATTTAACTTAGGCACCGCGTAAGCCTTCTGGCTCAACCGCATTCGGATTAATTAAACCTTCTGGCGGCATTTGAATAAAGAAGCCTTTGGTTTGAATCGAATCCATGACATGCAGAATATTGGCCCGCGCGAGTTTACGGTTTTCATGCAATTCTAAATCCATGACAAACGTTGCACGACCAAATGCAGTACGCAGTACTTCCGGTACCACTTCAAGCGGATCTGCCGCTTCTGCTTGATCATCTTGGCTTTCAATACGAGCGACATAAAGATACATTTCATCTTTTTTGCTCGATTTATAAATTGAACAGAACATATTCAGCACAATACTCGTTTAACTCAGGCCAAAGCATACATCAAAAAAAAGACGGATACATTAGTGATTATTAACGCATCAGTCGTGATTGTGTACAAATCATAATTCTGGCAGCAGTTTGCTGTTTTTTTAATCCATCACTTTCATATGATTGGATAAATACTGCTGATCTTGATGCAGCACTTCAATCAGCGGCTTGGTCAGCAGATCATAACGCCAGCCCAATAAATAGCTTGGTAAATCCTGCTCATCATTTTTAAATACCACATGCTGATACAGGGCATTCAGCCATTTTTTCCGCATCAGCACTTCTTTAGGGATGCCGGTTTCATTGACGCCGCGTTGAATCACCTGCTCAATGTGCTGCCCGACTTCTTTGGAAGAATGGCGAATTGGACGCGCCATGCGCAGCGGCCAATGCTCTGGATCGGGCAGGAATTTCAACAGGTCTAAAATAGTTTTGCCATGTTCACGTAAAATATTCGGACGGATTTCCTTCACGTGTGACAGCTGGAAATTATTTTTCGGATTTTTTTCAACCAGATCCAGTAAGGTGGTATTTTTCAGAATAAAGCTGCGTGGCTGGTTTAAAGCCTTAACCATCTGTTCACGCCAGACCACCAATTGCTGCAACTGCATGAGCTGACGGCGTGAATGGCGGTAATTACCGACATCCTGATACAGACGCTCTAGCGGTGTATCTTCCCCAATTTCCTGGGTTAAATGACGGCAATCTTCTACCACCAGATTCAGTAACGATTTTTGCTGCAAGTCCTGCTGTACTTTTTCTGCCAGTTGCATTAAATACAGCACATCATTGGCTGCATATTGCAACTGTTCCGGTGATAATGGTCGCGCCAGCCAGTCCGAACGGGTCTGATCTTTGTCAATATCGACTTCCAGCACCTGCTTTAAAGCATTCTGATAGCTGACCTGCAAACCATAGCCCAAAAAGGACATCCCAACCTGGGTATCAAATACGTTTTTTAGTGATTTTTGCTGGGCATAATGATAGATCAGGTCAATATCTTCGCCGCAAGCATGGAAAATATTCTGCTGCGCCTGGAAGATTTTTTCCCAGAACGCCGAAAGATTCAGCGTTGTTCCATCCAACAAATAAACTTTTCCTGCGACATTAATCTGGAACACCCCCAATTTGGGCCATAAGGTATCAACCTTGATGAATTCGGTATCCAGTCCATAGGTAGAGTTTTGACTCATTAATGTTAAAACATTTTCAAAGTCTTGTTGCTGTTGAATAAATTGGAACATAGCAGAGAGAGTCGTTAAAGTTTCTCAAGGGGTATTTTAACCAATAAATATAATTTAGCTATAAAAAAATAAAACTTACGGTATATTTTGCTGATTTTTTTTAAAGTTTAAGCCCAAGATAAACAAAAGTTTATATTTTTTATATCTTAGTTAAAGTTTCAATATTTGATTAAGACCCAATTTAAAAAGTTGAAATCTGATGAAATAAGCACCGGAGTACTTATTTCATGCGCATACGGTTATGGACAGCCTGACTTAAAGTGTGACTGTCGATATATTCCAGTTCACCACCTTGCGGCACGCCCTGGGCAATCCGGGTCATCTGCACCGGTAAATGCTTGGTCGCTTCGACCAGATAATGCGCCGTCGCCTGACCTTCTACCGTGGCATTGGTCGCCAGAATCACTTCTTTGACCTGACCCGAGCTTAAACGGTGAATTAAAGCTGGAATCCCGATTTCTTCCGGGCCAATCCCGTCAAGCGGCGATAAATGCCCGCCCAAGACATGATATTTACCGCGGAAGCTGCCACTTTGTTCAATTGCCATGACATCGGCTGGTGATTCCACCACGCAGAGTAATTCTTCATCACGTTCCGAAGATGCGCAGATATTGCACACTTCATCTTCGGTTAAAGAATGGCAGATGGAACATTCGTGAATATGCGTGGTCGCCTCATTTAAGGCATAAGCCAGACCCAGCGCGCCTTCACGGTTTTTCATGATCAGGTGCAAGGCCATGCGCTGGGCCGATTTTGGCCCAACACTTGGCAAAATACGCAAGGCTTGTACCAGTTGATCAAAACGATCGCTGAACACAGATGCGCTACCTTAGAACATGCCTGCCAAACCTGGTGGTAAGCCCATACCAGAATTCGCTGCTTTCATACGTTCTTCAGAAATGGTTTCTGCCTGACGCGCTGCATCATTCATGGCCGCAGCAATCAGGTCTTCAATCATGTCTGGATCGTCTTGTAACAGTTCAGGATTGATTTCAATACGCTTCACCACGTTACGGCAGGTCATGGTTACTTTGACCAGACCACCGCCCGCTTCGGCATGCACTTCAGTTTGTGCCAGTTCTTCTTTGGCTTTCTTGATATTGTTTTCTACTTCTTTCTGCATGCGCTGCGCTTGCTGCATTAACATATTAATGTTCATAAAAATCTCCGAACAAAACTGACATCTTTGGCTAAGCACTCTACACGAAAATTCAGCAAAAAGATGTCAGAATTTATAAATTAAATCAGGTCTAAACCACGGCTAAGGTCGCGAATAATATCATCAATATCTTCCAGACCCACAGAAACACGAATTAAACCTTCTGAAATACCGGCTTGCTGTTTGGCTTCGGCAGACATACGGCCATGTGAGGTGGTGGCAGGATGGGTAATCGTAGATTTTACATCGCCCAGGTTACTGGTAATGGATAAGAAACGCGTGTTATCAATGACAGTCCATGCGCCTTCACGCTCACCTTTCACCACGAACGATACAACACCGCCAAAACCGCTTTGTTGTTTTTTCGCTAACTCATGCCCTGGATGCTGCGGCAAGCCAGCGTAATATACGGTTTCCACTTTTGGATGAGCATCCAGCCATTCTGCCAGCTTCTGCGCACTGGCGCAGTGGGCTTTCATCCGCAGGTTCAGGGTTTCCAGACCTTTAAGGAAGACCCAGGCATTAAACGGACTCATCGAGTTACCCAGGGTACGAATCACGCCATTAATTTCTTCCAGCAGCTGGTGATTACCCACCACAGCACCACCCAGGGCACGGCCCTGACCATCAATATATTTGGTTGATGAATAAATGATTAAATCCGCACCAAATTTAATCGGCTGCTGCAAAACCGGGGTACAGAAAGTATTGTCGACGGCAAACAAGGCATTGGCTGCATGGGCAATATCGGCAATCGCTTGCAGATTACCGACCTGTGCCAACGGGTTAGATGGGGTTTCAATAAACAGTAAACGTGTATTCGGGCGAATCGCCTGCTGCCAGGCCGCTAAATCTTCCAGATCAACAAAGGTTACATCTACGCCAAATTTCATGACGTATTTTTCAAATAATGAAATGATCGAACCGAATACCGCGCGTGAACACACCACATGATCGCCGGCTTTTAAATAGGCTAGGGTAATTGCATGTACTGCAGCCATACCTGAACTGGTGGCCACGGCACGTTCTGCGCCATCGAGCACTGCTAAGCGTTTTTCAAAAGTATGGACAGTCGGATTGGTATAACGGGAATAGGTATTCCCTTCAATTTGCCCAGAAAATTTGGCGGCTGCATCAGCTGCACTTTCACAAACAAAAGACGATGTTAAAAAGATGGGTTCACTATGCTCACCCTCGAAGGTACGGTCATGACCAGTACGAATTGCCAAAGTATCTAACTGATATTCGATCTCGTCTTGTTCGCTCATCTCGATTTTCGCCCTTAGACTACCGTTATAAGAATTGCCAACATTTTGAGCGCCCAAGGTGTTTAAGGTCAAGGTAAAATATGGAAATATCGCTTAGACTTCATCCAACTCAGCGTCATGACAAGCAGATAGAGGCTATGAACCCAGTACAGAAAAAATTTGCAGATCAACGCAAGAAGTTAAAAAACTTATCGACCCGGCTTTTTAACAGCAAGACTTTGGTGCTCTCCCAAACCACACCGTATGAGATCATTGGCGAATACCAACACGCACAAATCCGTTATTACGCTTCACCCAATAAAGCCTATCAGGAGCCGCTGGTCTTTGTTGCGCCGCTGGCGATTAATATGGCGATTTATGATTTGTATCCCTATCGCTCTTTAATCAAGCATTTCCAGCATAGCGGTTTTGATGTCTACCTGATTGACTGGGGACGTTTAAACTATACCCATCGTCATTTAAATTTTATGTACTTTATTAATGCTGCGATTCCGCATTGTATTGAGCAGATTCGACAGCATTCCCATAGTGAGCAGATTTCCCTGCATGGCTGGAGTATGGCCGGCGTCTTTGTGATGCTGTATACCGCCTATCGTCAACCTCAGATCGTGAAAAACCTGATGGTGCTGGGCAGCCCGGTAGACAGTTATGCTTCCGGTCGTATCGGCCAGCTGTTTAAACGCAGCAACCAGCTGATTTCACGTAATCACAAATTAAAACAGGCCTTACATCAGGGCTCTATTCCCCCACATTTCATTCATACGCCCGGCATCATCAACGCTTTAGGTTTTAAAATTCTAGATCCTAAAGGCTGGCTGGACAGTCAGCGCCAGCTGTTTCTCAACCTGCATGATCCGCAAATACTGCATGAACATGCCACGCTGGGGAATTTCCTGAACAATATGATCGATTATCCGGGCGGGATTAATCAGGACATGGTACTGAATGTCTGGCTGCAAAATCCGCTGAAAAACGGCATTATCCGCCTGAAGGATGAACATATTGAACTAAAAAATATTCGCTGTTCTTTATTTGTCGGGGCCGGGCAAAGCGACCAGATTGTGACGGCTGCCGCTGCACAGCCTTTAAGCCAGTTGACAAGTAGTACAGATGTCACGTTTACTCTTATTCCGGGTGGTCACTTAGGCCTGATGTCCAGCCAGAAAAGTGCCAATGAATTCTGGCCCAAGCTGACCCGTTGGCTCGAGCAAAGATCAACAAAAATACACAAGGAAACCGCATGATTCAGTCCGTTGCATTTATTGGTTTGGGCGCTATGGGATACCGCATGGCCGCACATTTACCCCAGCATTTTGATACAGTCTATGTCTGGAACCGTAATTTTGCCAAAGCCGAACAACACGCAGCGGAATATGCTACACAGGCGGTTCAGCTTGAACAGGCCGTACAGGCCGATGTGATTTTTTCCTGCCTGCCGACCAGCCAGGATGTAGAACATCTGTTAGAGGGTTTGACGCTAAAAGCCGGCTCTATCTGGGTAGACTGTACCAGCGGTGTGCCTGATTCTGCCAAAAAAGTGGCTGCGCAGCTCAAAGCACAACAGGTCGATTTTTTAGATGCACCTGTGAGTGGACAAACCATCGGTGCAGAAAAAGGCACCTTAACCGTGATGGTGGGCGGTGATGCGCAAGCTTTTGAAAAAGCCCTACCCGCAATGCAGGCTTTTGGGCAACTGATCAAGCATGTCGGTGAACCGGGCGCTGGTTTTGCTGTTAAAGCCATTAACAACATGTTGATGGCTGTGAATTTATGCGCCGTTGCCGAAGGATTTACCACCTTAAAAGCGCATGGGGTAAACTTAAACGAAGCGCTGGATTGTATTAATGCCTCAAGCGGCAAAAGCGCGGTAACGGAAATGGTATTACCCCAGCGTATTCTTAATCGCGCATTTCCACTAACCTTTGCCCTGCCGCTACTGGCCAAAGACACCGGAATTGCTTTAGACTTGGTACGCGATGCAAAACTTTCAGCACCAGTACTCGGGCTGGCCCAAAGTTTGATTCAGGCTGCCAATGCTACTGCTGAACCAGATAGCGACTTCTCCAGCGCCGTTAAAATGTATGAGGCCTGGAGCAAGATTACAATTGAGTAAGATCTGGCCATTGAATAATCAGAATAAAACCTAATATTGTGAATAGATGCTTACCCACAATGTTATTACAGAGGAAACTCGTATGAATAAGCTCACTGTTGCATTATTGACCAGTCTTGCAACATTCATTGGGGCAAATACCACTGCTTTTGCTTCAGCACAGGAATGTCAAAAGCTGAAAAATGATCATGATGTGATTTATGCATCAAAAGGCTTCTGCTTTAAAGATCCTGAAGCCAAAGCCAAGTTTGGCAATGACAACTGCTATACCACCAAGCCAAAATTTTCTGAAAGAGAGCAACAACGACTTGACGAAATCAAGGCACGTCAGAAAGAATTGAACTGTAAATAATTCAATGCATTGATTAAAGGAAATATCATGGCTTACGATGATCAAAATATTTTTGCAAGAATCCTGCGTGGAGAACTGCCTGCAATTAAAGTCTATGAAGATGAGCAGGTTCTTGCGTTTATGGACATCATGCCTCAGGCAGATGGTCATACACTGGTCATCCCGAAATCACCTGCGGTTACCCTGCTCGACTTAGATCCACAAGTGGCAGCCTACACCATTCAGGTGGTGCAGAAAGTTGCCAAAGCCATGGAAAAAGCCTTAGGGCTAGATGGAATTGTATTAATGCAGCTGTCTGGCGCTGCTGCGGGACAAACTGTACCGCATGTTCATTTCCACCTTATTCCAACCTCGGTACATCAACTCGGCAAACATGCTGCGCAGATGGGTGACCAGGAAAAAATCATGCAACTGGCTGAAAAGATTAAGGCAGTGCTTTAAAATATTTTCCCCGGTGAAATGTAAAAATGAATGGAGCGACTGCTCCATTTTTTTAAGCAGAACTTCTGCTAAACCTATTTTTATGACACTAAGGTGTCAATTCGCTTGCAATTAAGTGATTCATTTTAAAAATTTTTCCTGATTTGGAAATTTATCTTTTTATAACAATGCTATTAAAAGTAAGTTTTTGATCTGATTTGTACTTTTTAATATTTTTGAAATATTTCCTTAATATTACTGTCGCATTTGTAAGGAATACTTAGCACCAATAGAGAACGGGGGTAGATCAATCCTACTTCTGAACAATGTTTAGGACTAAAAACAATAGTCTGTATTGGAGCTACACATGAAAAAAACGCTTTGCGCATTAGCAGTTGGGGCAACCTTATTTACACCAGCATTAGCTATGGCTGCTGATGTAAAAGTATATGGTCGTGCACACGTATCTTTAGACTACCTAGATAATGGTGCAGACTATAATGAAGTGACTTTGTCTTCAAACTCATCTCGTTTAGGCTTCAAAGCTGAACAAAAATTAGAAAACGGCCTGACTGTTTTTGGTCAAATCGAACAAGAAGTAAACTTTGCAAGTGGCGCTAAAGATGAGGATGATGGCGTTGACTTTGCAACACGTGATACTTTCGTTGGTTTAAAAGGTGATTTTGGTCAGGCACGTGTAGGTCGTTTTGACAGCCCGTTTAAAGCCGCTCGTGGCCCAGTCAACTTCTTTGGCGACCAATTAGGTGATATCCGTAACGTAACACGTGTTGGTAACTTACGTTTTGATGAACGTAATGCCAATACAATTGAATATAAGTCACCAAAATTGGGTGGTGGTTTTAATGTAATCGGTGCTGTATCTTTACACGGCGAAACTGAAGTAGCTAGCGATGAGAAAAGCAAAGCATACGACTTGGCTTTAACTTATAAAGAAGGTCCAGTTGATTTTGCTGCTGCGTATGAACACTATGAAGAAGATGCTGACAAGAAAGAACGTGATGGCTTCCGTGTTGCAGCTGCATATAAAATTACACCAGAATTCAATCTAGGTGCTTTATATCAATATTTAACTCATGATGATGATGTTGCAAACCCAGATGCCCAAGTATTTGGTGTAGCAGCGGATTATAAATTTGCACCAAAAACTTATTTACGTGGTCAAGTATTCCACCGTGATGTAGATGCAGATGATGCAAATGCAACTCTTCTTGCAGTGGGTGTTGAACATCGCTTAGATAAAGCGGTACGTGTTTATGCGAACCTGGCTACTGTACTGAATGATGAAAACTCAAAATTAACTCCATGGTCAGCAGGTCGTAGTACAAAAACTTCAGATATTACCGGCGGCGCTAATGGTGAAGATGCATTCGGTCTTTCTCTAGGTTTCCGTTACGACTTCTAAGTCTTAACCGAAATTAAAAAACAAAAAAACACGCTTCGGCGTGTTTTTTTATATCCAGATTTATGGATTAAAAAAGCCAACCTCAGGTTAGCTTCATTATATAAACAGACTTATCTTTTCAGAAAACCTGACACCATATTCAGCACATTCTGAATATCATTATTGGCTTCAGTTTTACTGGTCTGCTCCCCCTGTGGAGTTAAAGAGTCAATAATCTGTGGCAACACCTGTGAAATTGCGCCATAAATATCCTGTTTAGGGGCATGGGTTTGCTGTGCCACCTGTTCCACTTCTTCATCATCAAACAGATTCTGGACTTCCTGCGGATTCACACTGGCATTCTCGCCCGGCCCGGTCGAAACCCAGTCATCCACCTGGCTGCTTAGGCCCTGACCTTTTAATTTGTCCAGTGCACCTTGCAAACCACCCTGCTTTTGAATCCAGGCCAGCACCAAAGGCAATACCGCAACCAGAAGAGAAGTTTTAGAACTACCACCTAGCCCCTGACTGGAACCACCGAATTGGCCCAGCACAGAGCCTAAAATCCCACCCAAACCGCCTTGCTGGCTTTGCCCACTCTGCTGGTGATTATTTCCCAGTTGACCTAGAACTGAACCGAGAATACCGCCTAGCCCAGCACTTTGTTGGGATTGCTGCTGATTAGAATTTGAACCTAAGGCCTGTTTCGCCAAAATTTCCACAATATTGCTTAAGTTTGTCATGATTTTTGTTTCTTCCTTTAATGACATTCACTCAGCATACGATGCTTCATTCATCTGAAACATCCGAAATTGTTATGTTTTTGCAAAAACTGCAGAAAAGCTGAGCATTACCAGCGATATTTATCCCAATTTTCCGGGTTAGCCCAAAATTTGGAGTTAAACCAGTCCGGTACATGCTTATAGGTCAAAATATTAAATTGCCATAACATCAGATCATGCTGTGGCTGACTTTTATCCATCAGCTGGGTAAAACCCAAGGCACGTAATAAAGGTTCATCTTGACGTTTAGTCACCACCACCATACGTTTGGCCAGCAAATCACGCAGTTTCACCAAAAGCTGCGATTTCTGCGCGCTGCTCAAATCTGCCATTTCTTCAGTATCGAGTAGTACAAAAGCCAAATCAAAACGCTGGGTAAAAGGCAGATTTAAAAGCGTAGTTACGTTAAAATATTGCCATTGAATTGTCTGATGATGATCGTATTGTTCAAGATGTTGACCAATACACAATGCAGTAGAAACTGGCTGCTCCTGGGTTAAATCGTCTAGCATAGAAGTGATGACATTCATCTCAGCCATGACTGCATTCCTTATGATGAAAGTGAGTATTTTTTATGGAACTACAAGGCATTTGCCATAAAATGCATGCAGGTCTAAAGGACCTTAGTGTAACTGATCAACAGACACACCGGGCAAATGTTGAATATAAATTTATTCTGGATCGCTCAGAAATCGAACTGCCTTTTCGCTTGGGTCAAGAAATAGAAATTGAATGGACCGGCAATATTTACTGTGTTTCTTGCGGCAGCAAAACCCCAAAATCCTATTCACAAGGTCACTGCTTTAAATGCTTTAAAACCAAAGCGTCCTGTGACATGTGCATTATGAAACCTGAAACCTGCCATTATCATTTAGGCACTTGCCGCGAAGAAGAATTTGCACGATCTGTCTGCTTCCAGCCGCATGTGGTGTACCTAGCCAACTCCAGTGGCTTAAAGGTCGGGATTACCCGTATTGGCCAAATGCCAACACGCTGGCTGGATCAAGGGGCGACTCAGGCCTTACCGATTATGAAAGTCGGCTCTCGTCGTTTATCTGGGCAACTGGAAATCATGTTTGGTTCACAAATTGCCGATAAAACTGACTGGCGCAAACTGCTCAAAGGTGAAGCTGAACCGGTCGATTTAATTGCGACCCGTGACCAGCTGATTGAAGAATTTGCACCAAAAATCAGCACCATTCGTGAAGAATTTAACCAGAATCTTGAGTTTAATGAAACATTGGAATTGATGGAGCAGGAACGTCCACGCGAGTTTATTTATCCGGTGGAACAGTATCCTGAAAAAATTAAATCGCATAATCTGGATAAGACCCCGGTGATTCGCGGCAAACTTTTCGGGATTAAAGGTCAGTATTTAATTTTAGATACTGGCGTAATTAATATCCGTAAATATACCGGCTATGAACTGATTATCCGTACTGAATAAACTTTTCACCAAAATATAAGCACAATAAAAAAACCGGCGTTTGCGCCGGTTTTTTATTATGCAGTCAGACTTATTCAATATCTGCTTTAGCTTTCAGATACTGGGTATAGTCATCCAGTTCTTGCTGGGCGCGCAGCTGTTGATACAACTTGGCCAGCTCCTGTAACTGTTCAGGCGTTAAAGCATTTGAAGTGGTACGGTTCACATTCGATACTGCCACGACCACCAGTTCATTTGGCAAAGCTGCCGTGGTCACAGACCACATCCCTTGCTTCGGTGGCATCAAGCTAAATGCAGCACGCTCAATTTCACGCTTTAAACGACCTTCAGCACGGGTAAATACACCAGCATCTTCAAAACGGATTTGCTGCTGAGCCAAGACTTCTGCAGCCGGTTGCGTCTTGAACTCATCCAGTGATTTCTGGATTTTGGCTTTGGCTGCATTAAAGGCTTTTTCTTCAATCAGTTTGGCACGTACACGTGGTGTTGCTTCAGCCAGGGTTTGCACACCCGCAGCATGATACTCACGTACTTTCACCCAAACCACATTACCATTGGCCATTTGAATGTTACTTGAAGCGTTACGATCGCCGTTTTTCACATCATCATTAAACAGTTTCACCTTCACACTTGGATCAGATAATACTGGATGCTGAGAGGCCAGACTAAAGCCTTTTACCGATTCAACCTTGGTGCCTTTGACTTCCTGAGATACCACATCCAGCGCATCACTACCCACCACCATCTCATTCAGGCTATTTACCGTATCCGAGAAGGCATTTTGCTGTTTGGTCTTTTTCAGTTCTGCAGTTAAACGGGCTTTTTCCGCTTCAAAAGAAGGCACCTGAACTGCATCGGTTTCAACCTGAATTAGATGATAACCATATTGGGTTTTCACCGGCTGAGAAATCTGACCTGATTTCAGACTGGTGACTGCCTGATCAAAGGCATTGCCAAAGGCACCCACGTCATAAGCCTCAAATAAGCCACCCTTGTCTTTAGATTCCGGGTCTTCTGAATATTTCTGTGCAGCAGCGGCAAAACTGGTGCCCTGCTGGATTTCAGCATACACCTGATCCGCCAGTTTTTTGGCAGCTGCATCATCACGTGCATCGGTGGTAATTAAAATATGTTTAACCTCACGCGCTGCATTTTTTTGCTGGGCTTCAACAAACTTGTCATAGGCCTGTTGCAATTCTGCATCGGTAATTGCAGCTTCAGTCGCGGAAATATGTGCTGGCGTCAGAACAATAAAGTCGACATCAACATTGGCGACCTGCTTAAACAGGGTCGAATGTTTATTGTAATAATCACTGATTTCTTGCGCTGAAACCTGAATATTTTTCTTATATTCATCCAGTTTAATGCTGGATAAATGCAAGGTACGCTGTTCGGTTTGTAAATTGGCAATCTGCTGGATATCCAGCTCGCTCACTAAGGCATGATCCATAAAGCTCGCGCTAAGCATTTTCAAGGCATGATCCTGACGCAGGTTCTGGATTAAAGCCTGACTGCTCATGCCCACTGAACGCAGGTAATTGGCATACAGTGCTTCAGAAAACTGGCCATTTTCCTGAAAGCTTGGTTGCTGGGCAATCATCTGCTCAATTTGCGCATCGCTTAAGGAAATACCCAAATGTTCCGTCTGTTGTAACAGCAAGGTACGTGCAATCAGAGTATCGAGTGCTTTATTTTCAATATACGCCTGATTCAACAAGGTCTCATCGCCTTGTGTATAGCTGAGATATTGTTGTTTTAATGAGTTGGTTAAGGCTTCTAATTCCTGTTTGGAAACCTGTTGCCCATTTACTGATTTTGCCGAGTCGGCAGAATTGCCGCCACTAAAATATCCTTCAATACCTACAAGTGCTAAAGGGATCAGAAACAGAACGAGCAAAACCTTGCCCAACCAGCCCTTAATAACATTACGAAAAGATTCCATAAGTATTCCAATATTTTACTTGTGCAGGATTTTAACCGAAAACCCTCAGCGAATGAATGTATTAAAACCCGAAACTCTGATTATTAATAAAAAACGCGCCAGGAGGCGCGTTTAATACTGCTTAAAAGATCAAGCTACAGAATCTTTTAAACCTTTACCCGCTTTGAAGCTAGGTACTTTGCTTGCTTTAATCTCAAGTGTTTCACCAGTTTGTGGGTTACGGCCTGTACGAGCAGCACGTTCTTTCACATTGAAAGTACCGAAGCCCACTAAAGTCACTGTGTCGCCTGCTTTCAGCGCTTCAGTGATTGAAGCAATTGTAGCGTCTAAAGCCTTACCAGCGTCAGTCTTAGACAATCCCCCTTTCTCTGCAATTGCATCAATTAATTCTGATTTATTCATGAAGATTACGTCCTCTTAATATCGTTTATTTAAGGTCCAAAGATTTCGTTTAAGTTACCGTAATGCCTTTATAGCAATGCTTTGAGGGTAAAAGCAATACTCTCCAGACGCATTTATACAAAATAAGTTGCAAAAATCTGCCAAAAAATGCCAAAGCTGTCGAGATTTTCACTTTTTCAGGAGTTGTTCTTTTAATTGCTTATTTTCTTCAATTAAAGCATCGACTTTGCTGTGCAGTTGCAGCACCAGCTGCTCTAAATGCTGGATATCTTTCACGGTTACCAGCCCTATACGGTTCAAGGAATGATGAACACTATGGTCAATCATCCGTTCGACCTTATCTTTGGTATCGACCACCGATTCTTTGGCCTTTTCAGAAACTTTTTCTACGGTTTGATCGGCAATTTCGGTGGTTTTGGATTCCAGTTCTTCCCCCACCTTGACCAGTGAGTCAAATAATTTATTGCCTTCTTCTTCAGCACGGGAAAATGCGCCTAAGCCGGCCAGCCAGATCTGTTTGGTATATTTGCGAAAATCCAGCGCCGATTTACGCCCAGAACGTACTCTTGCTTTGTTTTTAGACGCTTTTTCATTTTCGTTTTGTGGTTCTGGCGATTCTACTGCTGCTTCATCCATTCGCATTTCTCCTGCTTATTTTGTATACCATTCAATATCATAAACCAACAAAATGCTCTTATAATAGCAAATTAAGCACTTGAACGTTTTGTTAAACTGTTCTACAAAGCAAGAATATTATGTATTACTTCCTGGTAATGCACCGCTTGGATATGCATGACTCGATCTGGTTAGGGACTAAATTGTATGAATGAATCGCAACAAAGACAAAATGAATCACATTTGTTGCTGACGATGGTGATGATTGTTCTGGAAACAATCTTTAGCTTTATCTTGAAATATGATCGTGTTGTTGCACTTCAGGCCAAAAAATTTGTAGACCAGAAAATTGCAGTCAAAATTAACAGCTATATTCCGTATTTTGACTTCTATGTGCAGTTTAGCGAACACGGCATCCTGTTTGATCTAAAAGCGCCTGAAAAAGCCGTCGAATTAGATGTCCGTACCACATTGCTGGATTTGATCAAGATTTTTGTCTTGGGGAATCGCCGCAGTATTCGAGCCATGCGTATTGAAGGCGACCCGACTTTAAAAGATGAATTCCGTGATCTGCTGACCTTATTTAGTATTCCTAAGGTGCTGTCAGACTGGCGTCAATGGCTGGCCGATCCTGAACACGAGCAGGAACTGGAAACCTCTAAACGCCGAATTGCCCCGCTGCTAGAGAAAATTGACCTGCAACGCTCGACCATTAATACCCTGCAAGTAGAAGTTAAACAGTATAAAAACCGCATTCGTCGCATGCAGCGCAACCAAAAGCGAATTAATCTGGCTTTTAGTCTAATTACTCTGCTATTAATTGCGTTATTAGTGTATAATTTATGGATCGTTTAAATCCTTAATTTCCCTGCGATTGAATCGAATATCCGAATAATAAAAAAACTTGACTATTTTAGTCAGGATTCATAGAATCTACACATCTAGTCCAACCATGTGTATCGAATCATGCGCTTAACCACTCGCGGTCGCTACGCAGTGACTGCTCTACTTGATCTAGCTTTGCAGCCAACTGAACAAACGATCACTCTTGCAGAAATTGCAGCTCGACAATCTATTTCTGTCGCTTACCTTGAGCAGTTATTTGCGAAATTAAAGCGTCACGGCCTGGTTTCCAGTATTCGTGGAGCCAATGGTGGTTATCACCTGGCGCGCAGTGCCGATACAATCACCGTATTAGAAATCATTGAAGCTGTAAATGAAACGGTTGATGCCACCCGTTGTGACCATAAAGGCAACTGCCAGAATGGCGCAATGTGCTTAACCCATGATTTATGGCAAGAACTCTCCCACCATATTGCCGATTATCTTGCAAAAATCACCCTTGCTGACCTTGTAGCTCGTGACAACGTTCAAGCCGTTGCAATTCGCCAAAATTCAGCATCTTTTGATTCAGCCCTTTTATCGGTTACAGGTATTTGACATGAAACGTCCGATCTATCTTGACTATGCAGCAACAACTCCTGTAGACCCTCAAGTTGCAGAACGTATGATGGAATGCTTAACTTTCGAAGGCACCTTCGGTAATGCAGCATCGCGTTCACATGCCTATGGCTGGCAAGCAGAAGAAAAAGTGGAATATGCACGTGAACAAGTTGCGAACTTGATCAAAGCTGACCCACGTGAAATTGTCTGGACTTCAGGCGCAACTGAATCTGACAACCTTGCCCTAAAAGGTGTGGCTCAATTCTATGCATCTAAAGGCAAGCACATCATTACCTCTAAAATTGAACACAAAGCAATTTTAGATACCTGCCGCGAGCTTGAGTCTGAAGGCTTCGAAATTACCTATCTTGAGCCACAACCACAAACCGGTTTAATTACCCCGGAAATGGTTCAAGACGCAATTCGTCCAGATACTATTCTTGTTTCCCTGATGATGGTGAACAACGAAATTGGTACCGTGACTGACGTTGCTGCAATTGGTGAAATTACCCGTGCCAACAAAATCTTCTTCCACGTTGATGCTGCACAGGCTGCGGGTAAAGTCGAGATTGATCTTTCAACCTTAAAAGTTGATTTAATGAGCTTCTCTGCACACAAAATCTATGGCCCTAAAGGCATTGGTGCCTTATTTGTACGCCGTAGCCCGCGTGTGCGTCTGAAAGCGCAAATGCACGGTGGCGGTCATGAGCGTGGTATGCGTTCTGGTACGCTGGCGACCCATCAAATCGTAGGTATGGGCGAAGCATTTGAGCTGGCAGGTAAAAACCTGGAAGCTGAACAAACCCGTTTACGCGTGTTACGTGACAAACTCTGGAATGGCCTGCAAGACCTTGAACAAGTGTTCCTGAACGGTCACCCGACTCAAAACGTAGCCAACTACTTAAACGTCAGCTTCAACTTTGTTGAAGGTGAATCGTTAATGATGGCGCTTAAAGATGCAGCAGTATCTTCAGGTTCTGCATGTACGTCTGCAACGCTTGAGCCATCTTATGTACTGCGTGCGCTAGGTCTGTCTGACGAGCTTGCGCACAGTTCAATTCGCTTCAGTTTTGGCAAATACACCACTGAAGAAGATATTGATCATGTGTTATCAATTACCAAAGCTGCTGTTGAGAAATTACGTGAACTTTCTCCGCTTTGGGATATGTATAAGGAAGGTATCGACCTTTCTACAGTTGAGTGGGCGGAACACTAATTCGACTCTGAGATGAGGCTTTATTCAGCTTCATCTCATTGATAAAACGAATATTGACCCCATATTAATATTAACGCTGACCCCGAGGTTTGGAGAAGCAAAATGGCATATAGCGAAAAAGTAATTGATCATTACGAAAACCCACGCAACGTTGGTGTTTTAGACAAAAATGCAGACAACGTAGGTACAGGCATGGTCGGTGCACCAGCATGTGGCGACGTGATGCGTTTACAGATTCAAGTGAATAACGACGGTGTAATTGAAGAAGCACGCTTTAAAACATATGGCTGTGGCTCGGCAATTGCATCAAGCTCACTGGTGACTGAGTGGTTAAAAGGTAAAACTTTGGACGAAGCTCAAGCCATCAAAAATATTGATATTGCAAACGAACTGGCTTTACCACCAGTTAAAGTACACTGCTCTGTACTTGCAGAAGACGCGATTAAAGCGGCTGTTGAAGACTATCGTACCAAACAGCAAAAAGCTTAATTGTTTCTCGTTTTAAAGACAGATTAACGGAGTTTTCATGATCCATTTAACTGAAAATGCTGCAACTCATATCAGCAATTACTTAAAGAATCGCGGTAAGGGTGAAGGTATTCGCGTTGGTGTGAAAACTTCCGGCTGTTCGGGTCTGGCCTATGTGCTTGAGTTTGTTGATGACGTCAATGCATACGATCAGGTATTTGAACAGCACGGTGTAAAAGTATTCGTTGACCCGAAAAGTTTAGTCTATCTTGAAGGTTTAGAGATGGACTATGTCAAAAACGGCTTGAATGAAGGCTTCGAATTCAATAACCCGAATAAAAAAGGTGAATGTGGTTGTGGTGAATCCTTCACGGTTTAACTCCCGACCTTCCCTTCTTTTGCAGATTAAAACAGTGTCTTGTACACTGTTTTAATCGCATTTATGCAGTCCTTTTTTGTAATCAATCGCGGATTATCTCTCCCATGAATCATTTTGAGCTGTTTAACCTGCCTGTAGCACTCGATATTGATTTGGCTACTTTAAAAGCAGAATTTTTAAAGTTACAGCAACAATATCACCCCGATAAAGCCGAAGATAAAGACCAGGCCCTGATTCAGTCCAGCGAAATCAACCAGGCGTATAAAGTTTTATCTCAAGTTGACAGCCGCGCAGGTTATTTACTGAGCTTAAAAAAACAGGACTATCATCTGGATCAGTCGATCAGTGATTTCGAGTTTTTACAGTCTGCCTTGGAAATTCGTGAGCAGCTGGATGATGCCCGCTCTGCCGATGAACTGGCTTCCCTGAAAACCGAAGTCCAGCAATGGATTGATGGTCTGGTTCGCGAATTTAAAATTGATTATGCAGATGATGACTGGGGCGAAGCACGCGATACAGTACGTAAATTGCGTTTCTTCCAGAAAGTCATGACCGATATTGACAAGGCTGAAGATCGTTTCCTCGACGATGACAGCTTTGACTTAGATGACGATTTTTAATTTTATTTTTTCAAATTAACGTGCAAAGGATGTAACACAATGGCGCTCTTGCAAATTGCAGAACCAGGACAATCAAGCGCACCGCATGAACATCGCATTGCGATTGGAATTGATTTAGGCACCACACATTCACTGGTGGCCACTGTTCTTTCGGCGCAAGCCAAAGTCCTTCATGATGAACAAGGTCGTGTGTTACTTCCCTCAATTGTTCATTATGCCGAAAATACCACGCAATATGGCAACGATGCCAAACCGTTTATCACCAGCGATCCGAAAAATACCATTGTTTCAGTAAAACGTTTTATGGGTCGCTCCAAGGCAGACATCAAATTTCAGCATCCTTACGATTTAGTGGGTGAAGCCAATGAAATGCCGGCTTTTGAAACTGCGCAGGGTCGTAAAACACCAGTAGAAATCTCGGCTGAAATTTTAAAACAGCTGAAAGACCGTGCTGAAGACAGCCTGAAAAATCCGGTCAATGGCGCAGTAATTACCGTTCCGGCTTATTTTGATGAAGCCCAGCGTCAAGCCACACGTGATGCAGCTCAACTGGCCGGTCTGAATGTGCTGCGTTTACTCAATGAACCGACTGCTGCTGCAGTAGCCTATGGTCTGGATCAGGACAGCAATTTAAGCACCGATCGCAACTATGTGATTTATGACTTAGGCGGCGGTACCTTTGACGTATCAATTTTACGTTTCTCGCAAGGCGTATTTGAAGTACTGGCGACCGGTGGTCACACTGCATTAGGTGGTGATGATCTGGATCGTTTAATTGTCAAATGGGCGAAAAAACAGCTGAATATTGCCAGCTTAAATGATACTGAATATGCCCACTTTGTGGTCGCAGCGCGTCAGGCCAAAGAAGCGCTATCGGATGCGGAATCGGTAGAACTGCAACTGTTAGACCAAACACTGACACTGGATCGTGCGACTTTTGAAAGCATTATTCAGGTGGCGTTAGACAAGACTATTAGTGTCTGCAAACGCGTACTGCGCGATGCCAAACTGGAACTGACCGATATTCAAAACGTAGTACTGGTTGGCGGCTCTACCCGCTCCTATGCCGTGCAAAAAGCTGTCCGTGAGGTATTTAACCAAGAACCGCTGTGTACTATTAACCCGGATGAAGTGGTTGCAATTGGCGCCTCTATTACGGCCAATCAGCTGATTGGTAATACCAAAGACGGTTCATTGCTGTTAGACGTCACCCCACTGTCTTTAGGTCTGGAAACCATGGGCGGTCTGGTCGAGCGTTTAATTTCACGTAATACTGCAATTCCAGTCGCGCGTCGTCAGGAATTCACCACTTATCAGGATGGACAAACCGCCATGCTGATTCATGTGGTGCAAGGTGAACGTGATCTGGTTGAGCATTGCCGTAGTTTAGGCCGTTTTGTCCTGCATGGTATTCCACCAATGACTGCCGGTCAGGCGCGTATTGAAGTGACCTTTCAGGTCGATGCCGATGGCCTGCTTAGTGTTTCTGCCAAAGAAACGACTTCTGGCGTCTCTGCGCACATCGACATTAAACCGTCTTATGGTTTATCTAGCGAGGATACTGAGCGTTTACTGCTTGACGGTTTCAAATACGCAGAAGAAGACAAACACCTGCGTCATTTACAGGAAACCAAGGTCGAAGCACAGCGTGAACTGGAAGCCTTGGAACAGGCGTTAAAAGTTGATGCACAGCTATTGAGCACAGAACAACTGGACGCATTGAATGGTGCGAAAACCCATTTGTACAGCCAGCTTGAAACAACCGATATTCAGGCTATTGAACAGGCTATTGAACAGCTTAAAATACACAGTGATGCTTTTGCTGCGCTTCGCATGAACCAGCATATTGATGCTGCTCTTAAAGGCACCAAGCTCGACGACTGGTCAAACTCAAACTAATTTAAGGTAAAGACTATGCCACGTATTAAAGTACTTCCACATGCGCAATTCTGCCCAGAAGGTGCTGAGTTTGAAGTTGAACAAAATGCCAACCTGTGCGAAAGCCTGTTAAAAAACGGCATTAAAATTGAACATGCCTGCGATATGTCATGTGCCTGCACCACCTGTCACGTGGTGGTACGCCGCGGTTTTGACAGCCTGGAAGAAATGAATGATGTCGAAGCTGATCTGTTAGATCGTGCTTGGGGTCTAGAACCTGACTCACGTTTATCATGTCAGGTACAGGTGGTTGATGAAGATCTGGAAGTTGAAATTCCAAAATACACCATTAACCATGCTTCTGAAAATCACTAAGACTTAAAACAGAAAAACCACGCTCCGGCGTGGTTTTTTTGACTTGATAGAACACTCAACAATCTTCGATCAAGCAGATCATCTATCTTTATAATTTAATGAAATTCCCGATCTGGTCGATTAACCTCGACTTCTTCAATCACTTCATCTTCCAGTTTTAATTTCACAATACCCTGCGAGTTGGTCAGTTTTTGCTGGGTCTGAATCCGTTTAATCATTTTTTCCAGCACACCAATCAGTTCCGGATATTCAAAGTTTTGCACTTCATCCAGATTCAGCAACAGATGAAAACCTTTGTATTCATAGTCAAACCAGCGCTGATAATCGGATTTTCTGGCCGCATATTTTTCCATGACCTGCCAGGTTTTCACCGGACCCTGAATACCTTTCAGGAAAATTGGCGCTTTCGGCGCACACAGATAATCATTTTTCACCAGTTGATAGGTATCATCTGACAGCAGGATTTCATCAACTTCGGCTGCGCTTTGCAAACGCGCTGCCAGATTGGCATCGCGGCCGACAATGGTATAGGCCATCCGATGCGCCGCACCATAGTTACCCACGTGGCAATAACCGGTACTGATGCCCATGCGGATATGTAGCGGCGGATAACCCATTTTAATCCAGCGTTCACGCAGCAGTTTCATTTGCTGGCGCATGGCAATAGCCATTTCAACGCAGGTCTTAGCATCATTTTCTACACCCTGACTGCTTGGATCACCAAAGAAAATCAGGATGGCATCCCCCATAAACTTATCGACGGTGGCTTCATACTGCTTGGCAATTTCAGTCATATGACTCAAATAATCATTCAGCAGGTAGGCTAAATCGTCTGGAATCAAGGTTTCAGACAGCTCGGTAAAGCCCTGAATATCGGAAAAGAAGATGGTGAGTTTTTTACGTTTATATTCAATTTTGGCTTCTGACTCGCCTTTCATGATCGAGTGCCAGAGCTGAAGCGGCGCATAACGGCTCAACTGGTTGGCAAACTCCATATAGCGGTTCATTTGCTGATAATAATGTTCACGCTTATGGTTAGAGGCACGAATCCGGCGGGTCTGATAAACACTACCCATCCCGAAATACACGATCATGCACAGGAAGGCCAGAATGGTCAGCTCATTGGTGGTGTATTCAAAATATTCACCAAAGCCAAATACGAAAATATTGCACAGATAGAATACCGACGCTGCAAATAAAGCCGCCAGCGACACCAAAAAGAACGACACTTTGACGTTAATGGCGGTATACAGCAAGGCAAAAATAGCCGCAAAGGTCAGGACCAGATTTAAATGCACGGCCGACAGACAGATGGCCACAATCATAATATCTATAATAAATAAGATATTTCTTTTAATCTGATAGTTATATTTAGATTGTAGCCAGCGCGACAGTTTCGGGGTAATAAACAGCAAAAATGCCAATAAAACCGGAATATAAATTTGGTACTGGGTGTCTGGATAGGTGTAATGATAGACAATCAGGATCAGCGATAAACTGGCATAGCCCATAACCCGATGCAGGTAATCAAATTGTGTAGGATCTCGATCCATCCAATAACCTAGTGACACCGTACTCTACTCTCCTTAGCGGATCTGGTCACACCATACATCCCTGCATGATGCAAACACGAATATCAGTCCATTCGCCAGTCAAATGGCATATCGCCCTGACCGCGTAGTGCCAACATTAGCGTTTGGCGCATATGGTTCAGCACTTCATTGTTATACGGTACTGCTGGTGTTCCCCAGACCGGTTTTGGCCATGCCACATCATTTTGATAACGCACCACATGATGGAAATGCAATTGTGGCACCATGTTGCCCAGTGCAGCAACATTCATTTTATCGGCACGGAATACACGTGACAGTTGGCTAGATAACCAGCTCGATTCACGCAGGAACTGTTCCTGATCGGCCTGGCTTAATTCATAGAGTTCGGTAATGCCCGGCACACGTGGAATAAGAATGAGCCAAGGAAATTGCATATCATTCATTAAACGACATGTTGACAAGGGAAAGTCGCCTACAAAAAAAGTATCTTGAGCAAGTTGTGGATGCAAACTAAACATATCTTTATAAATGACGCAAATTAGAATGATGGCTAATACTATCACATCCCAAAGGACGTGAATATTCTATAACGGCCGTTTCACCACAAATAACACACTATTTGCAGCCAGCCAGAGCAATCCCCTATCTTCAATAAATTTCCTTAAATAATCAAGACTTCTTTGCGCAGTCAGCGATTAAATAAACAGCAGGAATTGCATCAGGACTGAGCGCTAACTCAGGCTGGCAGCTCACGCAGCAGTTGCTCCAGCAAATCGGAAATAAACTGAATCCGTTTTTGATGTTCATCCAGCAGCACCATGACTTTTAAACGCTGTCCGCCATCCATCCGGAAATAGGTCGGATGTTTCTGCATCATCTGGATAATGCTGATTGCCTGCACCGGGGTATCTGGTGAAAACTCGATATTGCCACCATTGGCACCCACATCAATTTTGGTAATACCGAGCTGCTCGGCTTTCAGACGCAGCTGATGCACGGCAAATAGCTGTTTTACCGGTTGTGGTGGAATACCAAAACGGTCAATCAGTTCCATACGGATGTTGTCGAGTTTTTCCTGTGTATCGGTATTGCTGATACGTTTATAGAATAATAAACGCTGATGCACATCGCCCAGATACTCATCCGGAATCAAGGCTGGCATGTGCAGGTTGATTTCCGCTGTTAACGACAACGGCGCATCGAAATTTGGGGTTTTGCCTTTTTGAATGGCTTTGGTGGCTTTTTCCAGCATTTCCATATATAGGCTATAACCAATGGCCTGCATCGAGCCGCTTTGCTGTTCCCCGAGGAGTTCACCGGCACCACGAATTTCCAGGTCTTCTGTGGCCAGCATAAAACCAGCTCCCAAGGTCGATGCACGCTGAATCGCATCCAGACGTTTTTCAGCATCACCTTTTAAGCCTTTAATCGACGGCACCAGCAAATAGGCATAGGCCTGATGGTGCGAACGTCCAACCCGGCCACGTAACTGATGTAATTGCGCCAGGCCGAGCTTGTCGGCGCGTTCAATTAAAATGGTATTGGCATTCGGGACATCAATCCCGGTTTCAATAATGGTGGAACAGACCAGCACATTATATTCTTTATGATAGAACTGCTGCATCACCTGCTCCAGTTCACGCTCACGCATCTGGCCATGTGCGACTGCTACCCGTGCTTCCGGCACCAGCTGGCGGATATTTTCTGCTGCACGTTCAATGGTATCGACTTCATTATGCAGGAAATACACCTGACCGCCACGCAGCAATTCACGCAAAATCGCTTCTTTGACTGAATCACCAGTCTGTTCCTGCACAAAGGTTTTTACGGCTAAACGACGCGCTGGTGGTGTGGCAATGATGGATAAATCGCGCATGCCACTAAAGGCCATATTCAAGGTACGTGGAATGGGGGTTGCCGTTAAGGTCAGCATATCGACATCGGCGCGTAAGGCTTTAATCCGCTCTTTATCGCGCACACCGAAACGGTGTTCTTCATCGACAATCATCAGGCCCAGCTGTTTGAACTGGACATTTTCCTGCAAAATTTTATGGGTACCAATCACAATATCGACTTTGGCTTCGGCCAAATCTTCAATGATTTTAGTATGGGTTTTGGATGAACCAAAACGCGACAGGACTTCAATACGCACCGGCCAGTCGGCAAAACGGTCTTTAAAGGATTCATAATGCTGCTGTGCCAGCAAGGTGGTCGGTACCAAGACCGCTACCTGTTTATTATTTTGCACGGCGACAAAGGCGGCACGCATGGCCACTTCGGTTTTACCAAAGCCAACATCCCCACAAACCAGACGGTCCATCGGTTTGGCCTGCTGCATATCATATAAGGTTGCTTCAATGGCATTGGCCTGATCCAGGGTTGCTTCATAGGCAAACCCGGACGCAAACTGCATATACAGTTTTTCATCCAGCTCAAAGGCATAGCCCGGTTTGGACTGACGGCGTGCCTGTATATGTAGCAACTCAGCTGCAACATCATGAATCTGCTCCAAAGCTTTACGCTTGGCCTTGTTCCAGGCATCAGTGCCAAGTTTATGTAGCGGCGCCAAATCCGGATCGCCACCACTATAGCGGCTAATTAAATGCAAATTAGTCACTGGCACATAGACTTTGGCGCCATCGGCATAATCGAGCTGCAAGAATTCATGATCCTGCTGATCAATTTCCAGCGTCACCAGTCCGGCATAACGCCCCACACCGTGATCAATATGTACCACCGGCGCGCCAATACTCAGCTCGGTCAGACTGCGTATTAAAAACTCTTCCGAGACTTCCTGCTGACGTTTACGCCGACGTTGAACCACACGATGTTCATAGAGCTGATTTTCCGAAATGACCGAAAGCTGGCCCTGAATTACCAGACCACGATCTAAAGGAGCGTTGGTAATGGCAACGGCGTATAAAGATTTCTGGAATTCAGCAAAGTTCTCAACCGTTGGGATTTCTCCCAGAGTGGAACGCAGCGCATCTTTCAAAGTTTCACGGCGACCAGCACTTTCTGCAACCAGCAACACCGGATGATTGGCCGCGTTAATATATTCTTTGACCAGACTGAACGGTTTTTCCCGTTTCGGATCGACCGGCAGTTTAGGTGGTGCTTCAGTGGCCAGATTTACCACACCGGCTTTTTCGGCAAAATGATCTGCCGAGGCGATGATGCGGCCAAACTGGTTTAACTGTCCCAGCACCTGCTGCGGTGATAAAAACAGTTGTTCTGGCGGCAAAATAGGCTGGTCAATATTATGCCGGCGATCTTCATAACGGCGGTTTACTTCCTGCCAGAAGCTGTTTAAACTTTCTTCCAGCCCTTTATCTGTAATGACAATGCCATTCTCAGGTAAGTACGCCATTAAGGTACTTTCGGCAGCCATTGCCTGAGCGCTAAAGAATAACGGAAAATAGAACTCTATCCCTGGCGAGGCAATGCCATCGAGCACATCCTGATACACCGGGCTTTTCTTTGGATTTGCACTTGGGAATAATTCTGCATAACGATCGCGGAACAGCGAACGGCCTTCTTTTAAAGGAAACTCTTTGGCGGGTAGTACTGAAAATTGCTGAATGGTTTGGGTGGTCCGCTGGGTTTCCGGATCAAAAAACTTCAGGCTTTCAATTTCATCATCAAACAGGTCAATCCGGATTGGTGCTTCTTGCCCTGAAGCAAAAATATCCATAATACTGCCGCGCACCGCAAATTCACCATGATCATAGACTGTATCGACCAGATGATAACCAGCCTGAATCAGGCGTTTCTTTTGCTGTTCCAGTTCAAATTTCTGGCCAACCTGAATATCAAAATGCTCACCTAAGACCCAAGAGGTTGGCGCCACACGCTGCGCCAGGGTTGCAGCCGACACCAGCAGCACGCCCTGCTGTGGCATATTCGATAAAATCGCCAGACGCTCAGAGACAATATCCTGATGCGGTGATAAACGGTCATAAGGTAAAATTTCCCAATCCGGGAAAATGGTCGGTTGAATACCGTAAAACTCAAATTCGCTTTCCAACTGCCCCAGATGCTGGCTGTTACGCGCCACCACAATCAATAACTGTTTATGCTGGGTACTCAGCTGCTTGATCAGCAAGGCCGCGGATGAGCCCTGCAAATTGCCCACCCAGCGTTTTTCGCCCGTTTTTAATTGTTTCAGATTGAGTTGGGAGCTTTCGTGTTGGAACATGTATATAGCTTTTAGGTCTAATCAACATGCGGCTTATACTAACACGAGCATTTCCATCCATTACGTTAATTTTTCTTAATCTTTATCTGAAAAATGAGACCGCATCTGGCTGAAAAATGGATTGAAGCTTACTTTTTCTCACGCAAGAACTGACGATAATAATCATTCAGGCGTTTCACAATACTTTTAAACTGCAACAGGTTTTCTTCTGTGTTGCCCAAACGCGTTACAAAGCTTTGCGTGGCAATTTCCAGATCAATTTTTTCATTGATCAGCATGGCGGTAAAATACAGTTCTTTCAGGTCATCAAAACGGTTCATACGCCGATTGGACAAATACTCCAGCCGCTCCGATAAAGCCTCATTCAGCACAATACCATCGACGATATAGCCATGTTGCGGATCAAACTGAATCTGATGTTCAGCCAGAAATTCTGCTTCTGGAGAGGGCTTGCTTTTAAACAGTTGCGCCACTTTATTGAACATATACTGATATCCTGAAATTCGCTGTGCCTAGTGTATCGGCTTTAGCGTGGAGATCCAGCGTTTGAACGCGGATATCTTTATAAAAACAAAAAAGCATCCGAAGATGCTTTTAACTTGAGAGTTTTAACCATACTGGCGCTGCAAATAATGCACAATATCATCCGATTCAAACATATGAGCGCCGGTATTCGGATCAACCAGATAAGGCACCTGAATATTCTCTCCCATCAGTGCCAAGACTTTCTCACGTTTACCGCCCTTTAAAGGTACATATTTACCTGGCTTTAAACGTAATTTGGCCAGCCCCTGATCCTGCCAGCGCTCTTTGGCCACATTATGGAAAATAAAAGGCAATTCCAGCTCGGTTAAGGTACTGCGCACAATGCGCGTATACGGACTGGCTTCAAAACCCCACAGCTCCAGCAGTTGCTCTGGTGCCGCACGGTTTTTAATCTTTTTCTTGACCCAGACCCCGCGTGCACCATTAAGCAGCGTACCAGCAAAGGCCACAAAGGGAATTTTTGGATAATGTGCATAGCGCCGCGGGGTTTTCCCGCTTTTGCCATAGTGTTTAAACAGATGATGAATAATCTGCTTCGATTCGTAGAGACGATCTCCGGTATTTTCATCTACCAGAAATGGAAATTGCAGTTTACCGCCCAATTCCTTGACCTGCGGACGGTATTTTTTACCACCTTTAGGACAGGGATAGACTTCATAATCCAGATTCAGCAAGGTCATGACTTCGCGTACACGTCGACAAAATGGTGAACCTTCAAACTCATACAACTTGAGCGGCTGCTCAGGTTGCTTGGGAAATGCTGTGCCATTGCTTCCGCGCCCGCCTTCGGTCAAAGCAGAAGCCAATGCCTGTACCACTTTAATTTGATGATGCAACATCATGACCTTCCTGTTCTTGTTATGTTCTAGAAGATGAATGCCGAATCGGGTTGATTACAGCTCCACCAATGCTTCTTTGGCCACCACAATACCATTATTATCGGCATAAATATAATCACCCGACTGAATATTCACACCACCAAAGCTGAGCGGAATATCGACCTCACCCACGCCTTTACGGTTACTTTTTTGTGGAATTGCTGCCAGCGCATGTACGCCTAAATCCAGTTCGGCAATGGCATCGACATCACGTACACAACCGTAAATAATCACACCATTCCAGTTGTTTTTTACTGCAGATTCGGCAATCAGGTCGCCCATAAGTGCACAGCGCATTGACGCACCACCATCCACCACCAGCACCTTGCCCTGGCCTTCAGTCGCCAGTAATTCTTTTACACGCGAATTATCTTCAAAGCATTTTACCGTCACCACCTGACCGCCAAAACTTTTACGCGCGCCATAGCTTTTGAAAAATTTACCATCCATTGATGGGGTGACCACTTGCAGCTGTTTATCCGGGTTATCATCCAGCAAATCACAAGTAACGAAAGCGACTGTAGACACGTGTGTTTCCCTCATTTTGTATGTTGTATGCGTAAATTATCATAAATTTCAAACTTTTCAGTTTGAGTTAAGGCAGCCTCGACCATAGTATGAGCCACCTGCCCGGCTGTCACTGGCCGATGTTTAAAATTTTTAGGCAAAAAAGATGAACAGCGCTGAAACAGCTGCTGTGACAGATCTTCCAGAAAACGTGCATCCTGACGCTCGCCTAGCAATAAAGATGGGCGCAGCAGTGAAACTTTGCTTAAAGATAAGTTCTGAATGTACTGTTCCAGTTCACCTTTGACCCGATTATAAAAAAATGGCGATCTGGCATTGGCCCCCAAGGCACTGACCAGCAGATAATGGGCAGAGGTTTGCTGCAACAGCTCGGCAAAATGGGCATTGATAGTAAAGTCGGTCGCATAAAAGTTATCTTTTGAGCCGGCTTTTTTCAGGGTGGTACCCAAACAGCTAAAGCCATGACTATGCTCGCTGACATCCTGATCATTCAGCATCAGTAAATCTTCCAGCACCAATGGCTGTACTTTGGCCATCTGTTCAAAGGCTGCATCCGGACGACGCACCACCGCCGTAACCTGCTGACAGGCAGGATGATCATTTAAGGCAGAAACCAGTGCCCGGCCGACCAAACCGGTCGATCCAATGACAATGGCTTTTTTTATGATTTGAGTCATTTTTTATCCAATATTCAGGCACTCACACTAATCTAACGTTTTCTTTCATTTTTTTCTGCATCTTAAATGTTGTCAAAGCTTGTCAAGACTTGACTTCGACGCATTGTTTAATCAAAATATGGCACTTGTTTACGGGCTGGTGAAATTCTGCTGATGTGGTTTTCAGTTGAATTGCGGCCCGCCCAGACCAATCTATTTCAAGGAGTGCACGAGTGGCAAACTCTGCTCAAGCTAAAAAACGTGCTCGTCAAAACGTTAAAGCACGTAAACATAACGCAAGCTTGCGTTCTATGGTTCGTACCTATCTTAAACGTACAGTAGCTGCTATCGCTGCTGGTGACTATGCTGTTGCTTCAGAAGCTTACAAAAAAGCTGTACCTGTAATCGACCGCATGGCTGATAAAGGCATCATCCATAAAAATAAAGCTGCTCGTCATAAGAGCCGCTTGAACGCGCAAGTTAAAGCATTAGCTTCTAACTAATCGCAAAGCAGAAAGAGCCCTGATTCAGGGCTTTTTTTGTATCTGTAGATTTTATTTTGGTCCGATCTTATCCTCAATACGTTTACGTCCCGATCGATTCCATCTCAATTCCACACTAAACCGTCTAAAAAACATCTAACCATCACACGACCTACCATCACTAGAAAATAAATCTGTCCCCCTATATTTTTGATTGCCACAACATCCCCCATAAAAAAACACCTCCTAAACTACTTAGAAGGTGTTTATATAATTCAGACTAGAATGTTGAATATGAATTGTTATTTCAGCATCAGTCTTAAGTTTTCTGGGGTTAAATAAGCCAGTTGCAGACTATTATTAGCGCTTAACTGGGTCCATTGCTGGTTAGCCCCACCGGTACAGCCATAGCGGATTAAACGGGCACGATTGTCTTTTAAATAGCCATGTTCCAGATCAAAACATTGAGCACCCTGGCGGATGGTTCCGGTTTCTGTATGCATTGTCCACACCTGACTGTCCTGTGTGGTGCTACAGCTGGCCAGTGTTACTACATTGCTGTTATTGCTTAAACACAAATCTATCTCGGCTTTACTATGAATCCGGCCCAAACCATCATAAATCCATTGCTCGGTGTCATCTCCGGTACAGGCGCTTGCACCACTGATATAGACATTTTTCTGACCTGTCGCCAGAGTTTCCACTTTCAAACAGTTATTTCTGTTTTTAAGTAGCGTTGCTTCAGCCAGAAGATCTTCATTGGCCAGTCCCAACTGCGTCACGAAGCCTTCCAGCGCTGTTTGCGCTTCAGGTTTTGCATGCTCCAGATCGGCACGGTAGACATTCATCCAGCGATTCAAACGGTAGATGTTCTGTTGCTGCTGTTCATAACGCTGCAACTGCTGCTGAGCTAGTGCACTCAATTCATGACGATTTTCTGCATAAGAATCATATAGTAATTGTGCAGCTGGCTTTAAAGCGATCACCGCCTGATTGGCCTGTGCTTCCAATTGCTGCTGGAATTCCGGCAATTCCACTTTTCTAAGCGCCGTATAACCATCCTCACGTCCAATTTTTACAGCAGCTGAAATGGCAGTGCCGTATTGAGGAATCGTAAGTGTCGATAATAATTTCTCGGCTTCATTGGCTTTTTTGCAGTACAAATTAACCTGTTGCGGCTGATCTGTAATGGCCAGGTTCACATGCAGCTTATTGGCATTACCACGCATACGATGAGGTGCCAAAGCCACGTTCTGGCTGCGATTGGTATATTGAACATCTAACCAGCAAGCCGCCTGCTCTGCGCCACGCTGTGCAGCCGGCAAATCATAGACATTGCCCCAGTTGCTGCGTGCTGCCGGATACAACACCCCTTGCTGGGTTTCCGGATCATAGCCGCCAATAATGGTAATCACCGGCACCCCAAATAAACGCGGTTTTAAATAATAGCCATCGGCGCTGTTATACCAGACCTCGCTTGAATTCGGCACTTTCGGATAGACCACTTCCATCTGGCGGCTGTCCGGATTCCAGCGTTTATAGCCGGATGGCGAGCTTTCATCCCACACATGACGATTGGTAAAATGCGGCTGGATACGCAAAAAGGTACTATAACCGGTGTAATGGGTATAACGTGAAATACTGCTATTGGTGGCACCGCCTGACATGGCATCCCAACCATACGGATACAGTTTCAGGAAATTTGGCACCCCGTTTTTGCCATCGCCCAGATTGGAGGATTGCCAGGCCAAATTACCGCGCATTTTGTTGCGATAGCCTATATAGCCCCAGCCACTATCGGCATGATGTGCCGACCAGAAATAATTGGTGGTGGTATCATCTACTTTAAAAGAGCCCGGATAATGGCCTAAACCATAATGATGGCCAATTTCATGGCTAAATTCGTTACCCACCGAGTTATACAGGGTCAACATGCCGTTACCGCCACTCAAGCCATGGGTCTGTTCACCATTGCTATATTTACCCCGCGCATGGTGAGTTACCACAGTTTGAGTCAGTTGAGGCTGTTGCTGACTGAGCATCGAAGCACTGGTCACCCCCCAGTTGGCCAAGTTAATTCCCACACTAAAGGTCGATTTCGCCGTGTTTTCACGCATATCCCCCGAATAAACACCGCCTTCGCCTGCACTTTGACTGTCGTAGATGGTGCCGTTGGCCACCATCACCCGATCCAGCTGAATATCATCATATTTAGCCACCGTCATGTGCGCTGCCGGAATGGTCTGGAAATAGTCTGTGCCTGAATTTTCCGGTTCAAGCAGCATGGCATGTCCTGTTGAATGTGGCGGCGCAGTGAGCAGTCCAATCCGGATATTATTTAGTACCAGTTCACCAGGCGCAGCAAAATCAATCTGCTCTGCCAGTAAATCACCACTGCGGTTTTTGCTGTCAATGATCCGTAATTTTAAGCCCGGACGTACTTCATCCCAGTTTAAGCGCGCTGACCAGGCCCGTTTACTGTAGCGCACTTCTGCACGGCCATCACGATTGCTCTGGTCCGAGGCCGGAATTTGAGTCGGATCAGCCAGGTTGATACGGCGTAACAGCCGTTCATTCTGATACACCTCAACCTGCAGTGCATTAATCTGATCCATCTCCTGCATCGGTGTGATTAATAACAATGCCTCCCGTTCTGCGGTTAAACGTGGCATTTTTTTCTCTTCGTTACCATTCGGGTCAACCACATGGCCTTGGGCAAACTGCACCATCGCCTGCAAAGAACCTGTTAAATCATTACGCACTTCACGTGATTCAGACTGGGCATTAAAATCATAAAAACCCAAAACAGATGGACTTACCACATCTTGCGTTGGCTCAGGATAATGACTTCCATGCAGCGGAGCATCTGGTGCTGTCCCATTGTTCGGCTGTTGACTTTCTCCATCACTACCACCACCGCCACATGCCGTCAGCATAAACGACAATATACTTACACTTAACAAACTAAGCGGAAACTTGATCACACTTTTCACTATTTATTTTACCCCAATGTCAATTTATGACTAAAAATAAAAAATAAACACATATTTTTCAATGATTTAAGAAATTATATTAGAGTAATTTAAAATCTAAAGCAATGTGTTGTACTTTATTGGACAGAGAAAGAGACAGCTTATTTTTATTTTTTTTAAATGATGGACAAAAATGCAGCAGAAAAGAAAATTTTGATTTAGGCGATTTTTAGACAAACAAGACTCTTGCACCCCAATAGAAATAGGCGTAACACATAGTCATTTTAGGTGGATTTTTTTTGAGTGTGAGCAAGATATATTAAAGCCAGCCATAGCTCACCTTCACAAACCATCCCCAGCGCAAATTTATATTAAACTTTTTGATGAAACTGCGAGATATCCAAGGTATGTACTTTGCCGCGCCAGATCCATTTCAACTGTGATTCCAGAAAATTTTCACCTTCAAACCAGACAAACAGCCCTTCCATCATTTGTGGCCAGTCTTCCTGTGACACTTCATTACGCCCTGAAATTACCGCAATAATCGCAGCCAGAATGGTGTCATGACTGACCGCCAGACTTAGGCCGCCCGGACTGTTAGGATGAGTGTTATAAATCAGTTCCAGCACATCCACCACGCCATGAATCGGATGTTTCATGCCCGGCAAGGCATTATTGACAAAGCTGTTAATAAAGCCCAACGCACCCTGCTGACGAAAATATGGCCCGGCCTGCTTGATGTCCAGCACAAAACTGCCCGGCTCAACCAGCAAACCCTGCTCGACAATTTCAATATGATGGGTATTTGGCGCAATATGTACCGAGTCGGCGCCTTCAATCATTAAGGCGGCAGTATCGACACAGCGCTGGATCGGACTAGAGATACAATGCTGAATGGCGCGTCCGCTATGGTCAATGAGATAAGCCCCCCATTTTTGCGCCAGTTCACGCCCCGGACCGGTTAACTGCAAATCATAGCCCGCCAGCCCCTGTCCAGCCACATTTTCACGAATGGAATGCCGGGTAAACAAGGTCACGGGAGTATGTACATCGGGCAATAAATCAATTGCCTTTAACATACTCGGTGGAAGCAGCTCTAACGCCATGGATCAAGCCAAATACAAAGGTGTTAAGCCCACTATAGCATGTTGGCAAATTAGCTCAATGTTCATTCGCCATAAGTGCTAGAGCACGCAAGGCAATCTCTTTCATTTCGGCATTTTTATAGGCAATAAAATTGCCATTTAACAGCGTATCACGATAGTTATATAAAAATGGCCGTCCCTGAAAATCAATCAGGCCACCGCCAATCCGTTCAATCAGGCATTGGCCAGCACTGGTGTCCCATTCACTGGTTGGGTGAAAACGCGGATATAAATCCACTTTATCTTCCAGCATCATGCAGAACTTATAAGCACTGCCAGCACGAAAAACCGTATAGTCCTGTTCAATCGTAGCGAGCGCCTGTAGATACTGCTCATAGACCGGTTTATTTTGGCTACTTTGACTTAAACCGACTTGAATCTGCGGACCACTGTCTACATATAGATAGGCGTACCATTGCTGTTGCTGGATATTAAACCGTAGCGGCAGGCCCTGTTTGGGGCAGATATACACCGTTTGCTCGCCCGGAATCGCCAGAATGGCAAAGGTGGTATGAATGCCTTCGACCAGACTCAGGTTAATGGTAAATTCCGGACGTTGATGTAAAAACTCTTTGGTGCCATCGAGTGGATCAAGCAGCCAGAACGTGTCCCACCGCGCCCGATCATAAACTGCGCCTTCTTCTGACAGTAGCGGCACATCTGGAAACTGCTGGGCCAGCTGTTCTGTAATGAAGGCATTCACCCGAAAATCGGCCTGGGTTACGGGCGATTCATCGCTTTTGTGTTCAATATCAAAATCGGCACCGGAACAATAACGCTGATATTCTTCTCGCAAGATTTCACATGCCTGTGTCACAATGGGCATCAGCTGCAAAATCAGTGGATCTTGTGGTGCTGTGGTTTTTTTAAACATAGATAGCCTTATATGTCGAATTATTCTGATCAACCCACCATCATCTTTGACATGGATGGTACGCTGCTTGACCTTGCCTATGATGATTTCATCTGGAATGAGCTGTTACCGGTGCGCTATGCCGAGCTGCATCAATGCAGTCTGGCGGAAAGCCGGGATACCCTGTTCCAGTTTTATCAGGAACACAACCATACCCTCAACTGGTATTCATCGCGCTTCTGGACCAGTAAAGTCGGGGTCGATGTACTGGCCATGCAGATTGAGCACAAACATAAGGTGGCTTTAAGACCGGGCTGTATCGAGCTGCTCGATTACCTAAAAGCCAATGGCTATCCAATCTGGCTGGCCACCAATGCCGACTGCGCCGGCCTGGCCTTTAAACTTGAGCAGACTGGTCTGGCCGACTATTTTGATGTCATGATCAGCAGTGAAAGCGTTGGACATGCCAAAGAATTTGTCGAGTTCTGGCAACACCTGGCACAGCAGCATCCTTTTGATCCTGCCCGCTGTTACTTTATTGATGATACCGAAAAAGTACTCAATGGTGCAGCAAAATTCGGTATTCAACAGCTGCTGACCATTCAGCAGCCTTCATCAGGCAAAGCAGCCCGTGTAGACAGCCGTTATCCGATGCTGCATGTGCTGACCGACCTGATTCCCCTATTGCAACACGCTGAGGAAAACAAAATATATGCCTAAATCTGCTCAACACGAAGCTGTAGAAAGCATGCGTATTGACAAGTGGCTCTGGGCGGCCCGCTTTTTTAAAACCCGTTCAATTGCCAAAGCGGCCATTGAAGGCGGCAAGGTGCATCATAATGGTGAGCGCGTCAAAGTTTCCAAGGAAATCCGGGTTGGCATGGAGCTGACCGTACAACAGGGCTTTGACCGCAAAACGGTCAAAGTGCTGTCTTTATCAGCAGTCCGCGGTCCGGCACCGGTGGCCCAGCAACTTTATGAAGAAACTGAGGTCAGTATTGCTCGTCGGGAATTGATTGCATCACAAAGAAAGTTGCATAATCTAGCACGCCCTGATCATCGTCCAAGTAAAAAAGACCGACGACAAATCAGTAAATTTAAACAAGAAAATGATCAGTCCTATGACCAGTCCTGGTCATATCATGATGATTAATTTTGGGCGTCAGAATGTGTCGCAAGGCCACTGATTTTCATAGAAGAGAAACATAAATTCTGTCACTATACTCGGGTGGAAAGAGTTTGAAGTACATACATCCACTTGAGTATATTGTTTGGTGACATCGTATTGAGGTTGTAAGATGGATGAGAATAAAAGCAAGGCGCTAAATGCTGCCCTAAGCCAGATTGAAAAACAGTTTGGTAAAAACACAGTAATGCGTCTTGGTGACAATACCGTACAGGCTGTAGAAGCAGTATCTACCGGTTCATTAACGCTGGATATTGCGCTCGGTATTGGCGGTTTACCCAAAGGCCGTATTATTGAAATTTATGGCCCTGAATCTTCAGGTAAAACCACAATGACCCTGCAAGCCATTGCGGAATGTCAAAAAGCCGGCGGCACCTGTGCCTTTATTGATGCCGAACATGCTCTTGATCCTCAATATGCGCGCAAACTGGGTGTAGATATTGACAACCTGCTGGTTTCACAACCGGACAACGGTGAACAGGCACTGGAAATTGCAGACATGCTGGTACGTTCAGGCGCAATTGACCTGATCGTTGTCGACTCTGTTGCAGCCCTGACCCCACGTGCCGAAATTGAAGGCGAAATGGGTGATTCACATATGGGCTTGCAGGCTCGTCTGATGAGCCAGGCGCTACGTAAAATTACCGGTAATGCCAAACGTTCTAACTGTATGGTGATCTTCATTAACCAGATCCGTATGAAGATTGGTGTGATGTTTGGTAGCCCGGAAACCACCACTGGTGGTAACGCACTGAAATTCTATGCCTCAGTACGTTTAGATATTCGCCGTGTTGGTCAGGTTAAAGAAGGTGACGAAATTGTCGGCTCTGAAACCAAAGTGAAAGTGGTGAAAAACAAGATGGCACCTCCGTTCCGTGAAGCGCTGTTCCAGATTCTGTACGGCAAAGGTGTGAACCATTTAGGTGAACTGGTCGACCTGGCTGTACAGCAAGAGATTGTACAAAAAGCCGGTGCCTGGTATTCATATCAAGGTGAAAAGATTGGCCAGGGTAAAAATAATACCATTCGCCATCTGGAAGAACATCCTGAACTGGCACAGACCATTGAAAAACTGATTCGTGAACAGCTGTTAACCACAGGCAACGTGGTTGAAGAAAAAGACGAAGAAGAACCTGACTTTTCATTAGATCTGTAAGACTCAACTGTTGAGACTTTAGACATTACACAATACGCCCTACGGGGCGTTTTGTTATTATGCTGATGGCCCTTTTCTGCGAGATGCTTATGTCAGATGCGAAATTCACTAAACTGTTGGACTATGAAACCTTAAAGCAGCAATTTGGCGATGCAGAAGATCAGCCAGCACCATCTGTATCTGCAACTGCCCCGCCTGAATTTGATCCTGAAGAACGTTTATTCGATCATAATAACAGTCAGGAACACAAACCCGGTTTAAGCGGTTCACGTTTGCGCTCTTATGCCTTTGCAGTCCTGACCCGTAAAGAATATTCCAAAGCTGAACTGATTGAGAAACTGGCGCTGTATGCAGAAAACCGTGAAGAAGTGGTCGTTTTGGTCGATGAACTGTCACGCGAGAATTACCAGAGTGACCAGCGTGTGGCCGAAACCCTGCTGTCCAGCCAAAAGCGCAAAGGCAAAGGCCCCAATCAGATTAAAATGAAGCTGAAAAGCAAAAAAATTGATACCGCTTTAATTTCAGAAGAACTGAAAGAAACCGACTGGGTGCAGCAAGCCTACGAATTAAAAGTTAAAAAGTTTGGTCCTGATGTCACGAAAGACCCGAAACTGAAAGCCAGACAGATCCGCTTTTTAATGTATCGTGGTTTTGAAATGGATGCGATTATGAAGGCGATTAACCGTAAAGCAGAAGATTAAAAACTGAATCTAGAGATGTAGATAAGCATCTAACTAGGATGAAACATCGACAAATATAAGAAAATAATATAGGGATTAAATCGAAAGGAAATTAAAAAGAAAAAAGCGATATTCTAAGAATTATAAAAATGGTGGCAACCCTACCAGCAAAGCTTCGGCACATCCCACGTCTGCTACCGTTGCTACCTTCCGGTCCTGGCGGGGTTCACAGGGTGAAATTGCGAAGTAACCGGCAGGGCTACCATTGCAGAAACAGAGTATAGACAATTTTATTGAACTTGCAAGTCCTGATTGCGCTTTTATATAAATCAGCCATCTATTTGATTATTAAAAAAACAGTTTGTATTTAATTGGTTATTTTGCAACAGAATTCCGAGAATTTTGACAGATGCCTAATTCATGACAACTTTGTAAAAGCTTATTGCAATTCGGGTTCGGGCCGTTTTTAATGTGCACATGATGATGATTTGGAATGAGCTCTTTCCTGACCGCACATTCCCAGTAAAGATAAAAGATGGATATGAAAATGATGCTAAAAAAGCATACGCTCTGTGCACTCACCCTGCTCTGCTCTGCGCCAGCACTGGCCAATATTCCCATTGAATCACGCGGCTTAAGCCAGAACAGCGGCAGTGCCAGCACCCCGGCGGCCATTGGCGCCTCCAATAGTGGCGCTCCGGTCACCACCAACCTGAACTGGCAATTGATGCAAAAAAACCAGCAGCTTGAAAATGATATTCGCACCCTGCGTGGCAAAATGGAAGAACAGGAAAACGAGATTGCCCAGCTCAAGCATGAACTGACCAACCGTTATACCGATTTAGACCAGCGTCTTGAACTTCTGAACCAGAAAATTGATCCGGAAGCGGCACCTGCTGTAGAGGAGGATAATCAACAGGATAGTTCTCCCAGTACAGCCAGCAGCAGCCAACCCACCAGTAACCCCATAAATAATACCGCTGCCCCAGCACCAGCAGCGACCACCGTGGTTAGCACACAAAGCTCGACGGAAGAACTGGAAAAAGCGGCCTATACCATCGCTTTGGATGCCTATAAACAAGGCGGTGCAAAAAAAGCCATTGCCCCGATGCAGAACTTTATTAAAAACCATCCGAATAGCGTGTATATTAGCAATGCCTATTTCTGGCTGGCCGAGTTTAATCTGGCAATTGAACCAACCAACTACAACGAAGCCAAAAAGAATTTTGAAATTGTTGCCAGCAAATATCCAAATTCGTCTAAAGCCTCTAATGCGGTGTATCGTCTGTATAGCATTGCCAAAAATGTCGACAAGAATGATGCACTAGCCGCGCAGTATCGTAGCACCCTGCTGACCAAATACCCGTCTTCCCAGGAAGCCAGCTTTGTGAAAAGCTCATAACCCAAAAGCCTCAGATGAGGCTTTTTTTATAACAGCAGGATCGTGTTTAACGATGGGTATGTACTGACATAACAATGCCCATCCCGGCCAGCAGACTGACCACAGCCGTACCGCCATAACTCATTAACGGTAATGGATCTCCAGTTACAGGTAAAATCCCGCTCACCATGCCTGAGTTTAAAAATACAAAAAAGAAAAAGGTCAAGCCAACTGCACCGGCATATAGGCGACCGAAATTATGAAAACAGCTCAGGCTGATAATCAGGCAGCGGATAATAATTGCAGCAAACAGCGCGAACAGTAAAAATACGCCAAAGAAGCCAAATTCTTCAGCATAGGTCGACATAATAAAGTCAGTATGATGCTCCGGCAAATAACCCAAATGCGACTGAGTGCCTTCCAGATAGCCCTTACCGGTCAGACCACCCGAACCAATGGCAATTTTAGATTGAATAATATTCCAGCCAGCGCCGAGTGCATCAGATTCCGGATCAAACAGGGTTAAAATCCGTTTCTTTTGATATTCCTGTAATAAAAACATCCAGGCCAGCGGTGCAACAATGGCCATCGCCGCAAATGCCCCGCCAATTAAACGCCAGGACATGCCGCTCAGAAACAATACAAAAATGCCCGGAATAATCAGGCCAATGTTCAAGTCCGGCTGTAGCGCCACCAGCACAAAAGGAATGCCGAGCAGCACCAGCGCACCGACGATTTGCAGGAATTTGGGTGGAAACGGTTTACGGGCAAAATACCAGGCCATCATCAGTGGCATGGTAAATTTCATGAATTCACTGGGCTGCATACTGCCAATACCGGGCAGACTGATCCAGCGTTTGGCCCCCATGCGGGTTTCACCAATCAGCAGCACCAGTACCAGCATGAGCACGGCCAGGGCATAAAAATAGGGACTGGCGGCCTGATAGACCTTGGGCGGAATCTGCGCACAGATAAACATGGCAATAAAGCCGATACCAAAGCTGATGCCCTGACGCATCACCATTCCCATATCCTGTGCGGTGGCACTATACACCACCATCAGCCCTAAAATTGCATTCAGGATCAGGAAGCATAATAGCCAGGGATCGAGGTGTAGTTTGGTCCAGCGAGAGGTATCGCTTTTAATGCTTCTTCCATCACGTAAAGAGTGACGTAAAAAACGATACTGCTGAGAAGGTATCATTGCGCCCCATTCAATCCAGATAACAAATCATCGGCAATTATAGGATGAACCATGCGCAGAGTGAATCGGAAATACACACTCGACTCATGATTTCAGCAAAGATTTTTTATGCAGTGGTTGCGGCGTGCTGGGCTTGCAGAATTAAACGCGCCAGCTCCAGATCATCGGGATAGGTAATTTTAATATTGTCCGAGCGTCCCTGTACCACCTGTACCGGATAGCCACCATGCTCCAGCGCACTGGCTTCATCGGTAATATTCACCTCTTGCGCCAATGCCTGTTCAATCGCGCGTTTTAGCTCACCTAAGCGCGCCATTTGCGGGGTTTGCGCCTGCCACAGCTGGGCACGGTCTACTGTGGTCTGAATCTGCTGCTGCGTCTCTACGCGCTTGAGGGTGTCACGGACCGGAATGGCCAGAATGGCACTCTGGTTGCTGTGTACCGCCTGATTCACCAGCGCATATAAGTTTTCAACCGCCACACAGGGACGCGCGGCATCATGCACCAGCACCCAGTCTTCATCCGATGCAATAGCAGATAAATACTGCAAGGCATTCAGTACCGAGTTGACCCGCTCTGCGCCACCCAGACAAAAATGAGCTTTATCCTGATGAGCAAACGGCAAACGCTGGGCCACATCATCCTGCGCACCAATGGCCAGCACATAACCTGCCAGCGGCAACTGATTTAAACGCGCTACCGTATGCTCCAGCACCGTGTGGTCCTGGATCATCTGATATTGCTTGAGTTCGGATTTGGAAAAGCGACTGCCCGAGCCTGCTGCCGGAATAACGGCCCAAAGTTTATGGTGTAGGGGTTGTTGCAGCTGGCTGTGGTGCTTCATTGGTACGTAAATCTACCTGGGCATTCGGATTGATATAAATCGGCTTATATTGGGTACTGATGGTACTCATCTGTACAAAAGTTTCATGTGGTTTAATTAAGCCCAGATCAAGACGGGCATGTTCTTCGATGGCTTCTACACCATTTTTTAAATCATAAACTTCCGCGGCCAAAACCCGGTTACGTTCTTTTAATTCATTATTGAGTTCGGTTTGTTGTTGTATTTTCTGGGTCAGTTCCTGATGTTCACGATAACCACCTTCACCAAACCAGTATAAATATTGAAACCCTGCGATCAGAACGATCGCAAGGCCCAACAGTACTTTACTCGATTTCGAGTCGAATACACTTAACATTGACATCTGTCGCTTAGTTTAAACCTTTAAACTCAGCTTTACCGCGATATGCAGCGTTCGTCAATTCTTCAATACGAAGTAATTGGTTATATTTCGCTACACGGTCAGAACGGCATAGAGAACCGGTCTTAATTTGACCTGCTGCTGTACCTACTGCAAGATCGGCAATGGTCGAATCTTCAGTTTCACCTGAACGGTGAGAAATAACAGTCGAGTAACCATTGGCTTTTGCAAGGTAGATGGCATCTAAAGTTTCAGTCAAGGTACCGATCTGGTTGTATTTAATCAGAATCGAGTTACCCACTTTTTCGTTGATACCGCGTTGCAGGATTTTAGGGTTAGTCACGAACAGGTCATCACCGACCAACTGGATCTTGTCGCCAAGAATTGACGTCAGGTAAGACCAGCCTTCCCAGTCAGATTCATCTAAACCATCTTCAATTGAGATAATTGGATATTGGTTTACCAGGCCAGCTAAATAGTCAGCAAACTGGTTGCTGGTGAATGCTTTGTTGCCTTCGCCTTCCAGTACGTATTGACCGTTCTTGTAGAATTCAGAAGATGCACAGTCAAGCGCAAGCATCATGTCAGAACCTGCTTTGTAGCCAGTCTGTTCAATTGCTTCAAGAATTACGGTAATTGCTTCTTCGTTTGAACGTAAGTTCGGCGCGAAACCACCTTCATCACCTACAGCTGTGTTCAAACCTTTTTTCTTTAATACTGATTTTAACGCATGGAATACTTCAGCGCCTGAACGTAATGCTTCAGCGAATGAAGTGAAGCCTACTGGCTCAATCATGAACTCTTGGATGTCAACAGTGTTGTCTGCGTGCGCACCACCGTTCAGGATGTTCATCATTGGCACAGGCATAGTCAAAATGGTTTGACCACGTAAATCTGCGATGTATTGGAAAAGAGGAATTTTCTTTTCATCAGCAGCAGCGCGTGCAGCAGCCAACGATACGGCTAGCGTTGCGTTTGCACCTAATTTTTCTTTGTTTTCAGTACCGTCTAAAGCAATCATCGTATTGTCGATGTCTTTTTGCTCAAATACTGATTTACCCACCAGCGCATCACGGATTAGCGTGTTAACGTTGTTTACGGCAGTTTTCACACCTTTACCTAAGTAACGTGTTTTATCGCCATCACGAAGTTCTAAAGCTTCACGAGAACCAGTTGAAGCACCAGATGGTGCACATGCACGGCCAACTACGCCAGATGCTAAGATTACGTCTGCTTCGATGGTTGGGTTACCACGAGAGTCCAAAATTTCACGTGCACGAATGTCAACGATTTGGCTCATGAACAATTCCTCAGTTGATTGAATAATAGATGCTGTTGCGGGCATCAATGAGTATCTAACTTTTTGAATCCTTTAACTAAAGTATCCAATTCTTTTAATTGCGCCAAGAATGGCTCTAATTGAGACAGGCGCAGCGCACACGGGCCATCACATTTGGCCACATCCGGATCTGGATGCGCTTCCAGGAATAAACCTGCAAGACCAGTCGCCATACCAGCACGCGCCAGTGTGGTGATTTGCGCACGGCGACCACCTGCTGAATCGGCACGGCCACCCGGCGTTTGCAGCGCATGGGTCACATCGAAGAAGACCGGCACATTCATTTCTTTCATGATGTCAAAGCCCAGCATGTCGACCACCAGATTGTTGTAACCAAAGGCTGAGCCCCGTTCACAAAGAATCAGTTTGTCATTACCAGCTTCCAGACATTTATGCAGGATATGACGCATTTCATGCGGCGCAAGGAATTGGGCTTTTTTAATGTTGATGATGGCCTGTGTTTTGGCCATGGCTTCAACTAAATCGGTCTGACGGCTTAAAAAGGCAGGAAGCTGAATAATGTCAGCAACTTCAGCCACCGGCGCAGCCTGATACGGCTCATGCACGTCGGTGATAATCGGAACATTGAAGTGTTTTTTTATGTCTGCCAGCCACTCAATCCCTTTTTCCAGGCCTGGGCCACGGAACGAGTTCAGGCTTGAACGGTTGGCTTTATCAAAGCTGGCCTTAAAAACGTAAGGAATATTCAAACGTGTGCAGATATCAATATAGGTTTCTGCAATTTCAAAGGCCAAATCTTTGGACTCAAGTACGTTCATGCCGCCGAATAGTACAAATGGCAAGTGGTTTGCCATTTGTATATCGCCTAAACGTACAACTTCTTGTGCTTTTAATTGTGACATTTAAACTTCCTGGTTTATTCCTTTTACCGCTTAGTGCTTGTTTTGGTACTGCTTTTTGGCAGCATCAATAAAGCTTGCAAACAGCGGATGTCCATCACGTGGCGAGCTGGTAAATTCTGGGTGGAATTGTACCGCAATAAACCAAGGATGTTGAGGGATTTCAACTGTTTCCACCAAGTGCTGTACTGGTGAATAACCTGAGATTTTCATGCCTTTTTCTTCAAGAACAGGAATATAACGGTTATTCATTTCATAGCGGTGGCGGTGACGTTCAATAATTTCTGCTGAACCGTACACTTCACAGGTTTTGGTGCCTTCAACCAGTTCTGATTTTTGTGCACCTAAACGCATGGTACCGCCGAGGTCAGAATCAACTGAACGCTGCTGTACTTCACCACGCTCATCTAACCATTCGGTAATCAGACCAATTAATGGAGATTTGGTTGAACGGTTAAATTCAGTTGAAGTCGCATCTGCAATACCGGCAACGTTACGTGCGTATTCGATCACGGCAAGCTGCATACCTAAACAGATGCCCAGGAATGGTACACCGTTTTCACGTGCATAACGGATGGCCGCCATTTTGCCTTCAGTACCGCGCTCACCAAAGCCACCTGGTACCAGAATTGCGTCAGCATCTTTCAGTACGGCTGCAACGTCCTGGCTTTCCAGGTCTTCTGCATTGACATAGTCAATCTGTACTTTGACACGGTTTTGAATACCAGCATGCAATAACGCTTCGTTCACCGATTTATAGGCATCTGGCAGTTCAACGTATTTACCAACCATCGCTACACGTACGGTATATTCCGGATTCAGTAAGGCTTCAACCACGTTATCCCAGTCAGACAGGTCTGCTTCTGGCACATCAAAACCAAAACGTTCACAGATCAAATCATCAACATCCTGCTCATAGAAGGTACGTGGAATTTGATAAATGGTTTTGGCATCTTTACATACCACCACTGCACGCGCTTCAACGTTGGTGAACAGTGCAATTTTGCGGGTAGTATCTGCGTCTACATCGTGCTCAGTACGGCAGATTAAGATATCTGGCTGAATACCGATTGACAGTAATTCTTTAACCGAGTGCTGGGTTGGCTTGGTTTTTAACTCTGCTGCAGACTTAATGTATGGCAACAGGGTTAAATGCATCAGCATGGTACGTTTATGACCGAGCTCAACCATGAGCTGACGGACCGATTCCATGAATGGGAGAGATTCAATGTCACCGACCGTGCCGCCAATCTCAACAATGGCAACGTCATAACCTTCACCTGCGCGAAGGACACGCTCTTTAATATTATCTGTGATGTGTGGAATCACCTGAACGGTACCGCCCAGATAATCACCACGACGCTCTTTATTTAAGACGTCTTGGTACACGCGACCTGATGTGAAGTTGTTTAACTTCGTCATCTTCGCACGACGCAAGAAACGTTCGTAATAACCCAAGTCTAAGTCAGTTTCAGCACCATCCTCTGTGACAAAAACTTCACCATGTTGGAAAGGACTCATCGTCCCTGGATCGACATTGATGTATGGATCCATTTTGACCATGGTTACTTTCAAACCACGGGCTTCTAAAAGTGCAGCAACTGAAGCAGCTGAAATACCTTTACCTAGTGATGAAACAACACCACCAGTCACGAAAATAAAATGGGTCATTGGGTTTCTCGTACAATCGAGCCTAAACTGGCCTGCAATGTTGCGCAATTTTACTTTACTCTGCACCTATAAAGCAAAGTCATTCCGCATCAATTCATAGAACAATAAACAATTGGCTATTCTATCAGCATTTCCGATAAAAAATTAGATTTTATTCATAGGATTTTCATCTGATTTTTTGCTGTTATAATACGCGCATCTCGTTGAACCCTCCTTTTTTAGATTATGAACAAAAAATTTTTGATTTGTGGTGCAATTGCAACCAGTTTATTCCTGAGTGCCTGTGTTAAAAAAGAAGCGCCTCAAGAAGAAGAACAGGTTGAAGTTGAGGTTCAGCAAACTGAGCAGATCACTGAGCCAGCCCAGTTCGAGCCACTTGAAGCAGAAACGCCAGAAGTGTCTGAAACTGAAGCGCCAGTGGAATACGAAGTTGAACGTACTGAAACTGAAAACACCACAACTGAAATTCGTCGTGAAGTGACGCCACGTGAACCTGCGCCAGCCCCTCAGCCAGCTCAGGCCGCTCCTGCTGAAGACAAACCGGTAGAAGCCCGTCCAGCCAACCCGGACCCGGACAGCCAGTCACAAGATGACGCTGTTGCCGCAGCCATTGCCGCAGCTACTCCAGCGCTTGAAAACTGATTTCAGCCTTCAAGCACTGTTGCATAAAAAAACCCAGTCCATGTACTGGGTTTTTTATTGGCCTTTTTATGAAGCTGTTCCATTCAGGAATAAGAACGTTCACCCTGTTGATGCTGGTTCTTTAAATAATCAGCCATTAAACGTGTGGCCCAGGACTGTGGCGCACCTAAACCTTCATAAAAACCGCAATGACTGCCCTTTTTGGTGGTCACCACCATAATATTTGGCATTTTCTGAATACTTTCTTTATACGGTTCCAGATTTTTAATATGACAAACCGGATCATCTTCGGCGTTTAAAATCATCAGGGGAATTTTGACATTCTGGAACACATAAATCGGGTTAATGGCCTTGCTATAACTTTCATAATCATGATAGCCGGCCATCTCAAAATAGGCCTGTTCAAATTCGGCCAGGTTTTGCGCGGTAATGACTTTGGCCAGCGATTTGGTTTTCTGCCAGCTACTCCGATAAGGATCAATAAAGGCCTGAATCACCTTTTTGGTCATGACCTTACTATAAAACGGATGAACATGGTTAAAGCCGATTTCGGTGTCATACCCCGGGCACAGTGCAAAAGCAGCTTTTAGCGGCGTTTTGTCGCCTTCTTCACCTAAATAACGCACCAGCAAACCGGTACCGGCCGATGAACCTACCCCATATAGGGCAGAAACCGGGAATTTTTTCTGAATAAACTGGATCTGTTCCCGTAAATCTTCGGTGGAACCAAACAGGCAGATTTTCGGAACCGGCATAGGCAAGTTGGCATGACCACGGCGTAAACATAAGGCAATACGCCAGCCGGTCTGCTGATGTAAATCCCGCACCAGCTCGCTCATGCTCTCGGCAGTTCCGACAATGGTGTGCATTACAATAATGGTTGGGGTGCGTGGTGGCAGATGCAGACCGTACCAGGCAATAGCCGTTACGCCACCATCGGACATGTTCAGCTGCTCAATGGCATCGTAATGCAGGCGGATGGTTTTTTTCTTGATTAAGTCAAAATAAAGCAGATGCGCATGGGTATTGGACAGCCACGGGGTTGGCCGGTATTTCTGTTTCAGTTGCGGTAAAACATCTATACAGCGCCGGATTTGACCTTCGGGATTAAAATATAAGGTCGGTTCTGCGGCGCCGGTCCATTCATCAATCAAGCGCTGGGTGAGCTGGGCCATTTTCTGGATCACAAATTTCATGTTTTGTTCCCCCCTTGTATGGTTTGGCTTATATCATGCTAGTTCTCTCATGTTATGAAGTCAGTTGAGTTCAGGGCTTAGATCAGGTGGGCATAAATTGTGCCATCCGTTGTCCCATCTCGGCAGCCAAAGCTTCGAGGCCGCTTTTAGGACGAATCATCACTTCAAAATCAATGATCTGACCTTGATCATTGAAGCGGATCATATCAATACCCTTGAGTTTTTTATCTCCCACCTGGGCAGAAAACTCAAGCACAACATTGTTACCGTCTGCAGCATAAAATTCACGGTGATAGCTAAAGTTCTCAAAGACCTGAATTACATTGGTCAGAATAAAAAACACCACCTGCTTGCCGGCATAAGGCTGATAGGCCACCGGAGAACGAAACACCACCTCATCGGCCAGCAGTTCATTCAGGATGGCCATATCACGCTGTTCAAGCATCTGGTGCCAACGGGCAATCGCGGTTTTGGTGATGTGTAAGGTCATTTTGGGGTCCTTTTTTATTTTGATATTTCATTGCTATATAAACTCCCCCTGAGCAAGTTTTAAAGCATTGCTTTAAAACGAAGTGCAAGAAAGGGGGATTTAGAAGGGTTTTTCTACAAGAATCCCTCCCAACCCATTGCTGTCCCACAATTTTTCACAAGAGGAAGCTCATTTGAGCTTCCTCTTGTTTTATGGGTATTTTATCGGGTGAAAATAAAGCTTTTAAAGTTCTTCTTTCAAACAAATTCACTTGAATTATTCTGAGTAAACGTTGAACTGTCCAACCTGTTTTTCCTAAAT
>NZ_VOXR01000135.1:0-1111 GCF_013420645.1 Acinetobacter sp. C15 | reverse complement strand
CGGACAGTCAATTCCAGATCGTCAACAGGGCGCAGCAGGATCGGATCGAACTCTGGTTTCTCTTCTTTCACTTCAGGCTGACGTACATCACGTAAGTCAACGAAAGCTTCCAGTTGTTCAGCCAGAATGGTTGCCGCCCGACGAATCGCCTCTTCAGGATCGATTGTGCCGTTGGTTTCCATTTCGATGACCAGCTTGTCCAGGTCGGTACGCTGTTCTACACGCGCTGCTTCAACATTGTAGGCAATACGCTCCACAGGGCTGTAGCATGCGTCGACCAGCAGACGGCCGATTGGGCGCTCATCTTCTTCCGAATGAATTCGGGTAGAAGCCGGCACATAACCACGACCGCGCTGAACTTTGATACGCATGCTAATAGACGCGTTCTCATCGGTCAGGTGGCAGATCACGTGCTGCGGCTTGACGATTTCGACATCACCGTCGTGGGTGATATCGGCTGCAGTCACAGGGCCAATGCCAGATTTATTCAAGGTAAGAATAACTTCATCTTTGCCCTGAACTCTCACCGCCAGCCCTTTCAGGTTGAGCAGGATTTCCAGGATATCTTCCTGAACGCCTTCTTTGGTGCTGTACTCATGTAGTACACCATCAATCTCAACCTCGGTCACCGCGCAACCCGGCATCGATGAGAGCAGAATACGGCGCAGTGCGTTACCCAGAGTATGGCCAAAGCCACGCTCTAAAGGCTCAAGGGTCACCTTGGCGTGCGTCGAACTCACTTGCTCGATATCAACCAGGCGCGGTTTTAGAAACTCTGTCACAGAACCCTGCATTGTGTCCTCTCTTTGGTACTAAGCTTTACTTGGAGTAAAGCTCGACGATCAGGTGTTCGTTAATGTCCGCAGACAGATCAGAACGCTCCGGCTTACGCTTAAACGTACCTTCCATCTTGCCAGCATCAACTTCCAGCCAGGTTGGCTTTTCACGCTGCTCAGCCAGCTCCAGAGCGGCTTTCACGCGAGACTGCTTCTTCGCTTTCTCACGAATGCTTACAACGTCATTCGGACTAACCTGATAAGAAGCGATGTTAACAACACGACCGTTTACCATAATTGCTTTATGGCTAACCGGCTGAAGTGCGTCTGCACGA
>NZ_VOXR01000134.1:0-1114 GCF_013420645.1 Acinetobacter sp. C15 | reverse complement strand
CCAAGCAGACGTGCACAGAAAACAGCAATTCAAGAACGAAATCTAAATCCTGTGCTTGACTTGGAAATGTCCATATAGGACATTTCTATTTGGTTATTAGGTAGGACATTTCTACTTTGGAATAACAACTTGATATTTATCATTAAATTTCAGTATATTAGATCAAGCCGTTGTGGGGCATAGGGTACCAGAGCGGCTTTTTATTGATTATTTATGTTCCACGCTTAAAATTCGAACAATGTTTCATGATTTTTATAAGTTAAACTAAATTTAGTTGCCAATCCCAATAAGCTATTCACTAACTTGTAAATATCGGTATACCGCCTGACGACTAATCCCAAAAGCTTTTCCTAATGCCATTTTTGATGGATACTTCCCTTCCCTCCATGCTTGTCGTAAAGCTTCAGCTTGGTCAGGCTTTAGTTTATGCACCCGACCTTTGTACTTCCCCTGAGCAGAGGCGAGTTTTATTCCTTCCTTTTGCCGCTCTAAAATGATCTCACGTTCGAACTGTGCAAAAGCACCCATCAATTGCAGCATCAAATTATCCATCGGGGTGGATTCGGCCGTAAAAGTAATATTTTCTTTTACAAACTGGATGGCAATCCCTCGTTTGACCAGTTTATCTACTTCAGTGACCAAATCTTTCAGGCTTCGCGCAAAACGATCCATGGAATGTACAATCACCCTGTCCCCTTCCCGGACATAGTTCAACATTTCCTGAAATTTAGGTCGGTCAGTATTTTTACCTGAAGCACGGTCAACAAAAATCCGGTCGACTTCAATTCCCTCAAGTTGACGTCCAGTGTTTTGCTCGACAGAACTTACCCGGATATACCCTACTTTTTGGCCTTTCAATTTTTCACGCCCCAATTGGATAAAAATGAACAATTTCGTAAATTATAAATCTTTAATACTAAAGTTACATGTTATTTATGATTAAAAATCATTTAAATGATACATAATTTCATGAACTTTTAGATTGTAACTTTAGGGTATACTTTAAAGTTACACAAAACATCTATATGAAGACTAAAGTCCAAATTAGTGTTTATGTTGGTTCAATGTATTACATTTCGTATTTTCTATTTGTAACGTAATTTCAGTAATATTA
>NZ_VOXR01000133.1:0-1124 GCF_013420645.1 Acinetobacter sp. C15 | reverse complement strand
GGTAATCCCCCCTAAAAATAAAAGGATCTAAAAGTAGAATTTTCTCTTAAGATACGAGCAGGAGATTCTGCATGAAAACATCTAAATTTACTGACAGCCAGATCATGTCCATTTTAAAACAGGCGGAGTCTGGCACACCTGTAGCCACCCTTTGTCGTGAACATGGCATGAGTAATGCCACGTTTTATAAATGGCGTGCCAAATATGGCGGTATGGATACCTCATTGATGGCTCGACTGAAAGAGCTGGAAGCAGAAAATACCAGACTAAAAAAAATGTATGCTGAAGAGCGATTAAAGGCAGAGATTGTTCAGGAAGCAATGTCAAAAAAGTGGTGAAGCCATCTTGCCGACGTCAGATGGCTCAACAAGCCGTTGCCCTGCATGCGGTTAGTATCCGTTTAGCTTGCTCTGCATTTGGCATTAGTGAAACCTGCTACCGTTATCAGGCTAAACTTTGCGATGACAATGCATTAATTGCTAAACAGCTCATTGAACTCACTGAGGAAAATTCCGATTGGGGATTTGGTCTGTGCTTCTCATATTTACGACATGTTGAGAATCACTGCTGGAATCACAAGCGGGTTTACCGCATTTACTGTGAGTTGGCACTAAATCTGCGTATTAAACCGAGAAGAAGACTAAAACGGCACGCGCCTGAACCATTGAAAGAACCAATCCGAGAAAATCAGGTCTGGTCATTAGATTTTATGCATGATCAGCTGATCGATGGTCGAAAGTTCCGATTATTAAATGTGATTGATGACTACCGTCGAGAAGGCTTAGCGATTGAAGCAGGATTCTCATTACCTACAATCCGAGTTATTCGTACGTTGAATCAGTTGCTGGAGTGGCGAGAAAAGCCGTTAGTTATTCGGTGTGACAATGGCCCGGAGTTTATCAGTCATGAATTTGTACGCTGGGCAACTGAACAAGGTATTCGTATTGAATATATTCAACCAGGTAAGCCACAGCAGAATGCGTATATTGAACGTTATAATCGGACTATACGTTATAGCTGGCTAAGCAAGCATCTATTTGACACACTGGAAGAAGTACAAGATTATGCAACGAGTTGGCTGTGGCATTACAACTATGAAAGACCACACCAAGCAAACAAAGGAA
>NZ_VOXR01000132.1:0-1136 GCF_013420645.1 Acinetobacter sp. C15 | reverse complement strand
CTTTTTTAGCGTTGGTGCACTGTCTATAACTGTCTTTAAATCCATAAATAGGTGTCCACTTAAATTTAAGTGGACACTATCGCGGTATTAATGAGTTAGAAAAAGTGGGGTTCAGCGGACGCTTACGTTGTATGAAACAACCCTAGGTCCCCTTCAATGGTTTCAGTGCCAATATGTTCAATTTGATAATTATGCTCACTCAGCATGTGATTTATTCCTCTCTCAAAACAACTACCACCAACATCGACATTGCGGCAATAAGGACAGCGTCCTAGACTATTTGTAGATACCTTAAATATTTGTTTCATCTTTAGTTCCTTTAAATTTTAGTATTTTTATCTCAAGATTGGATCTATAACAAATCACTACTGATAGTGTCCACTCCAAGTATTTAATTATTTTCCAAACTATAGATTAGTGCAACCACTCCGCTAAGAACTAATAGCCTTAATAATGAGAATAAAAACTATAAAAATGATTATTTACTTTTTAATACGAGTTTTTTTAGCCTTTCATTCAATTCCATATCAGTTTTTATATCGGTTTTTATGCCTATTTCCTGTCTCAAGCTATACATTACATCTACTGCTTTTGTATTTATCTTAATCATAAAGTCATGAATTTTTGGTTCTGCATCAGTGCAAAGTTCTTGAACTAAATCGCCTTTCTCTTGTGCAGCCTGTAAATACTTACGAGAAAAAATTAATTTATCGTCTAATAGTTGTAACGCATTTTCAATATTTTTTTGCCCTGGATCTTCAACCTGAAGATCTACTAAGCGAGACTTAATTGGTTCTAACTCGCTCATAATTTTAGAATAGGTTTTGTAAGCTATTTCACAATCCTGTGAGGCATCAAAAATACTTGATATTGGATCTTCAATTAATTTTAATTCTATAAAGAAAATTTCATAAAACTCAACAAGCTTAACTTTAGTTTTAGTATCGCAAACAAACATTGACTGATCAATCGCTGCAACAAAATTCTCAAATCTTGGTTTAAATTCATCGTGAACCGTACCGGGTTTGTCGGAGACCAACTTTCTTGAGAGAATGTCCCGATGACAAAACCAAAATATACCCCTGAAATCAGAGAAAGAGCGGTTCAATTATTGATTGAATCCGAAAAAGATTATC
>NZ_VOXR01000018.1:0-65078 GCF_013420645.1 Acinetobacter sp. C15 | reverse complement strand
GGATAATCTTTTTCGGATTCAATCAATAATTGAACCGCTCTTTCTCTGATTTCAGGGGTATATTTTGGTTTTGTCATCGGGACATTCTCTCAAGAAAGTTGGTCTCCGACAAACCCGGTACGGTTCAGTTCATCACTCATAACCGCCGCCGTATTACTTAAATTTTATTTTAATCAAAGCCTTACCCTTGATAGATTGAATTCTTTCTTGGAAAAATACATGAACTTGCAAGATTAAACGACTCATTTCACGTTTCATTTTGCCCAATAAAGTTAATTTCTTCTTACTTTTATCCTCACCCTTTCGCGCATTTCTCACGTTTTCAAGTGAACTTGGAAAGTTTGTCTTGCCTTTGGTTAAAATCACATCTTGAATACATATTGCTGGGGACAATTGAAAAATCTTTTCGCCTGAGGACTCAGGGAATTCTCTAAAAAGAATATGATCAATTGGTATTAGTTTTGGACTTCGCAATACATACTCCAATAATTCCTTCGCGACATTTAATGAAAGTATATAACCACCTGCACCCATATGTGGCTCGCCCAATAACATGAGTTTTCTATTCAAATGCAAAGGAATAATTGATTGCATCTTAGGAAGTTGAATCTTTTTATTTAAGGTTTCTAATTTAATGATGCCGCAGAAAGATGGTATCCACGCAACATTGGTAAGAAACGAAACAGCCTGTTTACCCAAATAAATATCATCTTCAAAAATAGCAATATAGTCTAACTGTTCATCTACTGCTTTTTTCCACAACACCACATGACTCAATAGACAAGCAACTTCATTCTGATGTAAATCAGTTTGCTTAGTTACTAAGCCTATTGCAGATGAAGTTGCTTGTAATGTCACAGGGGTAATTGCATCAAAAAACTCGAAATCGACCTTTTCTTTAGCAAACTCCGAACTTATATGCGCTCGTCGAAGAGTCGCGCTAGACAAACTAATAACAAAATTTCTCATAAACTAAGGCTAAATTTATTCTTAAATTCAATAATAACAATTTTCTATAAAATTAAACTAGACATTATTTGAATTCATTTTAACAAAGGGTTTTGTATTATTTGCTTTCAGATTATACTTATCAAACTGCTTGCTATCTTCTGCGTGACGAGAATCAGAATGCCCAAAGAAACAATTAAAATTTTTGTTGGCTGTGATCCAAATAACTGTGATTTAGAACAAATGATGGTGCTTGATTATAGCATCCGTAAAAATACACAGCACCCAATTGAAATTACATGGATGCAGTTGAGCCATGATCCTACTAGTCCGTGGTATAGCAATCAAGAAACGCATGAAGGATGGCATACTGAGAAATGGGCAACCCCATTTTCTGGTTTCCGTTGGGCAATTCCTGAATCATCCAACTTTGAAGGGCGTTCGATCTATATGGATGCTGATGTCATCGTTTTATGTGATATCGCAGAGTTATGGTCGCATCCGATGAAAGATGATGCAATCGTCATCGCCAAAGGTGGCAAAAGTTCAGCTCGTTTATGTACTTGTGTTTGGGATTGTAAAAAAGCTAAACAATATTTACCTTCACTTAAAACGTTGCAATCGGATCCAGATGGTCACAAGAAGTTAATGCAACTAATCAAAGACCAATCTCATTTAGTCCAAAACTACAATAATTCATATAACTGTATTGATGGCGAAGGCTTAAAAATAGAAGACATCAAAATTCTACATTACTCCGACATGGGTACTCAGTTTAGCCATAAATACTCGTTACCGCGCCTAGAAAAAAACAATCAAAAACATTGGTTTGATGGAAAAATCATGCCTCATCCAAGACAAGACTTAGTTGAGTTATTTGATCAATATTATCAAGAAGCATTGGATAATGGTTATAAACCTGAAGACTATTTAGTAAAAGCTTATGGTCCATTTCAAAAAGCGACTCAAATCAATTATCAAGGCAATAAAGTTACACGCCCTGTCAAAGGGACAACTTGGCTTACAGCTAGCATCAAAGCCATAAAATCAAAGTTTAGTAAAAAACCTAATTTTACTTTAGATGACTAAAATTGGTAGCAGGCTACGTTGTATCCTGTTTCATATTTTCTTACATAGAATTTGATCTTTATGTCTCAACCAATAATCTCAGCCCAACGTTTTTTTTCAAATTATATCCTTAGAAATCTGTATAAATTTATTTACAAGTATAGTCATCCAAAATCATATAAACACAATCGTCGCTATTGGCCATACTATCAAGTAGAACGTAGTCCCGATGGTGATTTGCAAAAAATTTATTTTAAAAAACAACTTATTGTCGATAATTCCCAATTAAATTTTAGTCCCAATCGAAAATGTATGCTAATTGCAACAGGTCCATCTGTGCATCAACTAGAAACGTCATATTTACAGCGATCGGATATTGATTATATTGGTGTAAATGGTGCAATTGCCTTAAGTGGTGTCAAATTTAAATATTATGTGATCATTGATCACAATTTCACCAACAATCGTTTTGATCTAATTGAAAATGTACTTAAAACTTCCTTTTGTACACTATTTACAACACCACGTTGTTTAGACCTGATTTTAAGAAAAATAAAATTAGAAAATATTCTTTGCGACATTAAAGTTGTTGAGCCTATAACTGAAGGTGAAATTGAGCGATTTTTAGGTGAGCGGATACGCGTGACTGAAACTCCAAATTATTTTCATATCTATGACCGCTTAGGGTTTTCTAGTCACATTTTTAATGCTGTTTTTGACTATTTTACAGTGGCTTATGTTGCACTTCAAATCACTTATCATTTGAAATATAAAGACATTTATATTGCAGGTTTGGATATGAATAATTTTTCCCAACCCAGATTCTATGAAAATAAAGAAAATAAACAACCCACTATGTTGAATCAGTATTTAGATGTAACATTGCCTGCATTCGATGCCGCTGCCCGCTTTCTAAAATCTCAGCAAATAAATGTCTATAATTTATCTCAGAACAGTGCAGTAAAAGCTTTTGAAAAAATACCTCCTGAACAATTACAAAATACTCTATTGACACAAAGTGGTGAGTAGAACTTACAATTCACCTTTAATTTCCTTCCATCCTTATGTGAACGCTCAAGTCTTTCTGTAGTCATCCCAAATATATGAATAATCATCAATTTAGAACTGATATTAATGGACTTCGAGCATATGCTGTAGTTTTTGTTGTTCTTTTCCATTTCAATGTATTCGGTTTCTCTGCTGGGTACTTGGGCGTTGATGTTTTCTTCGTGATATCAGGCTATCTGATGACAAAAATCATTGTGGAAAAGCTTGAACACAATAATTTTTCTTTTGTTGATTTTTACTTATCTCGAATTATTCGTATTTATCCCGCACTATTATTCTTAGTCTTAGTTTTAACGGCTTTGGGGCTATTTGTGTTTATCCCAGAAGATCTAAAAAACTTTGCTAAAGATGCGAGATACAGTCTCACTTTCTTATCAAATAATCTCTTCTATGAACAATCAGGAGACTATTTTGCAACTAGTTCACATGATAAAGCATTACTGCACACCTGGTCTTTAGCTGTTGAATGGCAGTTCTACATCCTTTTTCCCATCATTTTGTACACATTTAAAAAGCTTACAAAACAAACTAAATATATAGGCATATTACTTCTAATATTATTTTCTTGCTCATTTTTGTTGTCTGTAAAACTTACACCAGAAAATCCGATATATGCTTTCTTTAAACTCTCAACACGTGCATGGGAGTTAATTGCAGGTGGACTGGTGTACTTTTATTTTAACCAATATTCTTTATCATCGATTAAGCAAAAAATTATTGAATATACAGGTTTTGGACTTTTAGCGCTAAGCTTGATTTTTTTAACCAAAGATACGCCTTGGCCTGGTTATGCTGCATCCCTTCCTGTTTTGGGTACAGTTTTAATTCTAATCGCCAACCGTCAAAACTCTATACTAACGAAACCCAAGTTTATACAGAGTTTAGGCAGTGCTTCATATTCTATTTATTTGTGGCATTGGCCGATCTCATTTTTATTGAGCTATTTCCTAATTCAAAAAAATATTATCAATATCAGTTTTGCTCTTTTATTATCTTTTATTTTAGGATGGTTGAGTTACAAACATATTGAACCCTGTCGTATTCATCTGAATAAAATCAATAAAAAGTATGTTTATCTACTTTTTATCTTAAGTATTGCGATTCTCTATCCATTTTATAAGTTTCTAGGTAAGGATGGGTTAGAAAATCGAGCCGATGCAGAATACCTAAAGCGTATTGAGAAAATACAGATGCCTATGGTCTCGAATGGTTGGTGTTTCTATAACATTAAAGATGATCATAGTCTGACTGTTGGAGAAAATGGATTAAAATGTCATATAGCATCTAACTCAACAAATGCTAAATCAGCTCTTTTGTTTGGAGATTCATTTGCAGGTCACAATATTCCATTTTGGGATCATCTAGGCAAAAAGCTAAACTTGAACATCCATACGATCAGTACGAATTGGTGCTATCCAAGTCTTGATAAAGAATTTACAGGTGACAAGTCATCTACCGCTTATCAGCAGTGCTTAATCAACCGAAACTATCTGAAGAATCATATAGCTCAGTATGACGTTCTTATTTTTGCTGGTCGTTGGACTGATATTGTTCGTCAAAATCAGCAGAATTCATTTAGTGAGCTACTCAAAGTTGCACAAATGAATAATAAGAAAGTGATTGTAATGTCTGAACCATATACTTTTGATCAAAACATCAGCTCAATTTTCAAACGTGCAATATGGTTAGAGCGAGACTTTAATCTAAATGAGTATATGAACAATCCACTCGCTACAAAGCAAAAATATGCAACGAGTGTGATTAATAAAATCGTTTCAGAACATCCGAATACACTCTTGTTAAGCCAAGCAGATCTATTTAAATCAGATCATATGGCAACCAAAAACACACCGTATTCATTTGATGGACGTCATATCTCAATTGTTGGGTCATTAGCATCTGAACAATACTTTGAAACACGACCAAAATTTAAAGTATTAGAAAACTTTATTGCTAAAAAGTAGTGATTAGATATCAATAAACGAGTCGTTAAAATACATTTTTTTACTGTAATAACGACTTAATATTCCCCTTTCTTTTCCTGCCAGTTTGATCAGCTTAGGCTTTTCAACTGGCGGATAATTGAGGGCAAGATCAATCAACACTTTTTCTTTCATCCATTTATTTTTTACTTGATAGAAAAAAGCATTCCGATCACAGTTAATCAAGGTCATACTCGGTAAAGTTGTACGCATAATTTTTTGGCAGGCAACATAAGCAACCAAATATTCTAAACGGCCTATCTCTTGAAAATAGTCCTGATAATTTTCGTTATTTTCTTTAATCTGCTGAATATAAACCTTTGGTGTTAATTCTATAGCTTTTAATAACTCCTCAAACCAAGACTTAAAAAACATATTTTTGGCAGAACTTGCCAATAACCAATTCTCTAAAACAGGAAAGTCTGGGCAAGTCGTATTTTTCTTTCGATAATAGGCAAAACTGTTAGTTTGATGTTGAGTAACTAACCTTTCAATCCAATCTAGATTTTCATAAACAATTGTACTGGCATCTAACCATATCCCACCGTGTTGATAAATTAATTCAAATCGAATGAGATCAGCTTTCTGTTGTGGTGTCGCATGCTTTAAACGACCATAATCAATATCACAAAACTCTTTGACATTATTAGGTGTTAGAAAGTTTACAACATAGTTTGGATTGTTCTTTTTTATATTATCAACGCACTTCTGCACAAACTCAGGGAGTGAGCCTTCCCAATACATCCAGATAATTTTGGGAATAACTGCATTTTTCTGACCAGGATTGAGAACGATCAGGTCCGCGTAGTTATCTATTGACTCATTGATTTCTCTTTTTTGGTTTGAATACATTGTATAAAATTTCAAAAGATAGAAGAGCTTCTTAAAAAACTTCATAAAATGTACTCAACAAAATAAAGAAAATTATTTATTACAGTCTATAACTAGGACTCAAGACATTAAATGTTTAATTGCATAAAAGCGATCACGCCACATACGCTTCTGTTTCTTAAATCCATGAGAAGCACTTCGATTCTCAAGTTGCTTCCGTTTGATACCTTGAGCAGCAACAGTACCTAAAATATCACTATCCAGACCTGCTGGCTGCACAAATGGCTGCCAAACGCCAAGCCCTTTTCCTGTTTTACTTAACCAACTTTGGAAGAAAATATCGACTGGAACGGTCATGATTTTACCCAGTTGTACAAACTGTTCAGCTCCTTTTCGAGACCAAACCAAGCCTACACCACGTATTGGGAAATAATATGCATGCCACAAGGTATAATGATCAAACTCAACAATGTCTTTTGCTAATTTTTTCTTTTTAGCAGCAATATTGACGGTATACCAATCCAACTCTTTATGTTGATCTAAATAATTTAATAAAGATTCAAGCTTCTGTTTAAAGTTAGGCAACACTTCAATGTCATCTTCTAAGACAACTAAATAATCGGCATCCGTTTCTAGAAATTTTTCAGCACAACCGTAGTGACTTAGATAACAACCCAACTCAGAATTCATTAAACTACGCCCTAATATTTTCTGAGCAGCAAGATCATCGTAGTTTTCAAATTCAGATAAGGCTTTACCTCGCCCATCATAAGCAGAGAATCGGCTAAAATCCCATCCCGCTTGATTGAGCTGAGCTGTCGCACTTGCTAAACGTTGATCACTGCCGTCTAAATTAATAAGATAAGTCACAACTTTCATTTGCTTTCCTTCGTTTAGACCACAGTAGTCGGTTGAATTTGGCTGGGTAAAAACCCTGTAAATTTTTGAATCAGTGCGGCTCGGATGCGTCCTTCAGCTAATGATTCCAATTGATCTAGACTTTGTATACAGCCAAATTTAATCTCAGAATTAGATAAAGCTAATATAAATTTTTCCAAATCACGACCATCTTTTAAATAAGCAATATCAATATCATCTTTTAAAATGGCTTGATCAGATTGAATTGCTAAATGATTAGACAATCCCACTGGTAACAGTTGATCAATGTTCCTAAATTTGAACTGAATTTGCTGCTCTAAAAGCTCTTTATTATTCTTAAAGTAAGTACTGAGCAAATCACGACTGAGAATATGAGGGCGATGATGAATTTCGTAATATCTAGTCATTCCCACACGATCTGCACTCAGCATTTGAGCCGTTGAATATTTCGCTTCAGCTACCATTCCAAAATTCTGCTGTAAGAATTTTCGGAAAATATATTTCATTTTCTTGATGAGTGTTGCTTGCCAATGTCCATATATCACCATCTGACCATCAATAAGAAAATCACTTAAATCAGACTGTTGATTGAAAAAGAAATCATCATTCAGATAAATAAAATGATTTGAAATCCCTTTAATATTCCACAACATACTTTCAATACTTAATGAATTGAATGTCGGTAAAGCAAACTCATATCCACGAAATAATTCTAGATGATCAACGATTTTTATTTTTCCAACAGGACATAAACCTTGCTGGGAAAATTGGTCTAACCACAAAGGTGTTTGCTGATCCGTCACGACATAAATCGTGCCTGCATATGGAACATACTTAAGAATTGAGGCGATGCAGAAATAGATTTCATCGTTACTTGCAAAACGAGTATCATCCAAAGCATTTGATGGTTCGTTTTGATTCATAAATTGACGGCGTTTATTTTTCAGAGAGATATCATTCCCATCGACCCATGCGATGACGATATCAAGCGGATGCAAACCCTGATTCATAAATCAAAACCTTCCATAAATACAGATTTACTGCCAAGCATCCTTGATCCAATCTGATGGCAATACATAACGATACCATTTACCACCACCACCATTGATTGCATCAGGTGGATTAATTTCACCGTGGAAAATAATAATCTTAACGCCTTCTGGTTTTACTGGTGCTTGGAAATAAGCAAATGGAATTTTTCTTAGACAATGATATTTATAGCTTTTACACCACTGATCATTCCAATAACTCAATTTTCCTTCTTTATGCACAAACCATGATAAATAGGCCTGCTCATTACGGAACTTTTGACGGATTTCATCAAAATGCTCACGAAAATAAGGCAGAATTCCAGGAAAGGCACCCAATTTAAAACGATAGACTGAGCTATTGCCTGTAATGCGCCAAGGACGTTTCCAGTCATGAATAATCAGGAACTCGCCTTTTTCTTGAAAGAAGCAGTCAATATTATCAATAATCACAACATCAAGGTCGAGAAAAAGTGCATTCCCCTTTAAACCATATAAATCAGGTTCAAAGGTTGAAAGCTTGTTCCAGCCACGTTCAGGCGCACCTTCTGGCAAAGCCAGCGGCGGGATCGGGAAACATTCCACTTCCGGATTAATGCCTTCAGTACGGTCAGTCAGGCAGACCATTTTAAAGTCGACTGTGGTATGGCGTTTGACCATATTGTACAAACGGTTAACGTATTCCGAACCGTATTTGGTTCCCCATTTCATGCACAGAACAACATTCTGTTCCTGCATTAAAGAAGATTGAGAGTTCATCTCTGTTTCATGTAAAGCCATGCCGCATGATCCACCTGAGCAATGGCGCCATCATATCACAGAGTTACAAATTAGCAGAATGGCTGCAAAGAAAAGCCACTGCAAAATAACTGTCAGAAAAGCGTCATCGAACTTGCACATTCAAAATGCAGATTAGAACTCATCGCAGAACAACAATAGATTATGAAAATTAGTATTGTCGGTACCGGCTATGTTGGCCTTTCCAATGCCATGATTTTTGCGCAGCAGCATGAAGTGGTGGCGCTCGATATCATTCCTGAAAAAGTCGAACTGCTGAATTATGGCATTTCTCCCCTGCAAGACCCTGAAATTAGCGACTTCCTGAAAAATAAAGACCTGAATTTTAAAGCCACCCTGCATCAGGCCGATGCCTATCAGGATGCCGATTATGTGATTATCGCCACGCCTACCGATTACGACCCGCAGACCAATTATTTTAATACTGACAGTGTTGAAAGTGTGATAAAGGATGTACTGTCGATTAATCCCTGCACCACCATGATCATCAAATCCACCGTTCCGGTCGGATTTACTGAAAAAATCAAACAGAAATATCGTAGTGGGAATATTATTTTTTCACCGGAGTTTTTACGCGAAGGCAAAGCCCTGCACGACAACCTGTATCCCTCACGGATTATTGTCGGAGAGCAGTCGGAGCGTGCCCGACTGTTTGCCGATATGCTACTCGAAGGTGCCATCAAAAAAGACTGCCCGGTGCTCTTTACCGGTTCCACCGAAGCCGAAGCGATCAAACTGTTTGCCAACACCTATCTGGCTATGCGCGTGGCCTATTTCAATGAGCTGGACACCTATGCGCAGCTGTTTCAGCTGGATACCCGACAGATTATTGACGGCGTCTGTCTGGATCAGCGGATTGGCAAATATTATAACAATCCGTCCTTTGGCTATGGCGGCTACTGCTTACCCAAGGACACCAAGCAGCTGTTGGCCAACTATCACAATGTACCGAGCAATTTAATTCAGGCCATTGTCGATGCCAATGCCACCCGTAAAGATTTCATAGCCCAGTCCGTCCTGCAACGTAACCCGAAAGTGGTCGGTATTTACCGTCTGGTCATGAAAAGTGGTTCAGACAACTTCAGGGCATCGGCCATTCAGGGGGTGATGAAACGCATTAAAGGCCGTGGCGTGGAAGTGGTGATTTACGAGCCGACCTTGCAGGAAGATGAATTCTTTCACTCCAAAGTTATACAGGCTCTGGATGAATTTAAACAATATAGCGATGTGATTGTTGCCAATCGCCAGTCCGATGAGCTGGCGGATGTACTGGAAAAAGTCTATAGCCGCGATATTTTTAGTATGGATGATTAAGAGCATTTTTCCAACCCATAAAAAAGGACTCATCTGAGTCCTTTTTTTACAGTTTGCACTTATTTTACGTAAGTTAACCAGTGTGCATATTTCGGGTCTTTGCCCTGCACTGCATCAAAGTAGGCTTTCTGGATTTGCGTAGTGATTGGACCACGAACACCTTCACCAATCTGACGATCATCGTATTCACGAATCGGGGTCACTTCTGCAGCCGTACCCGTAAAGAAGGCTTCATCGGCAATATAGAATTCGTCACGTGTAATACGGCGCTCAACCACGTCATAACCCAAGTCTTTAGCAATGGTAATAATCGATTGACGGGTAATCCCATCCAGCGCACCACCAGCGATATCCGGTGTATGAATTACGCCATCTTTAACCAGGAATACGTTTTCGCCCGAACCTTGACACACATAACCTTGTGGATCCAGCAGCATCGCTTCGTCATAACCTGAATGCGCCACTTCTTGGTGTGCCAGAATCGACAGCGTATAGTTACCAGACGCTTTGGCTTTACACATGGTCACGTTTGGATGATGGTGGGTAAATGATGAGGTTTTTACGCGAATACCCTTCGCCATTGCCTCTTCACCCAGGTAAGCACCCCAGCTCCACGCTGCAACCACGGCATGAATAGTGTTGTCTGTTGCCGCAATACCGAGTTTTTCAGAACCAATAAAGATGATTGGACGTAAATAGCAAGATGCCAGTTTATTTTCACGCACCACGTCAATTTGTGCTTGCTCTAAAGTTGCCTGATCAAACGGCACTTTCATTTGATAAATTTTTGCAGAATTTAACAAACGCTTTGTGTGCTCTTTTAGACGGAAAATAGCCGTTCCATTCGGGGTTTCATAGGCACGGACACCTTCAAACACACCCATGCTGTAATGCAGAGTATGGGTCAACACGTGAGTTTTGGCCTCACGCCAGTCAACCAGTTGTCCATCTTGCCAAATAAAACCATCACGATCAGCCAAATTCATGCCATAAACTCCAATTTTTCACAATTATTCACTCTCCAGCGCAAATGCTGCAGCTGGATCAATCAGTCTTTGCCATAACTTGCAAACGGTCATTCGGGTATCGTGCCAGTCGCTTGCAGACACTTGCATGGATTGATTTGCAAGGGCTAAGCGGTGGCTCTCTGCGCGTTCACGGAGATAAGCTTGAATCAGAGCAGTCGCATCGTTGCTGGATAAGCAACCTGTCTTTGCGGCATCCTCAAGGATTCGTACATTGTCGGAGTAATGGGCGAGATCTTTATTCGTCCCACTCCACGCTAACACCGCATACTGTGCCATAAATTCGATATCAACGATACCACCTGCATCCTGTTTTAAATGAAAAATTCCATCTTTTTTTTGCTCATTTGATGAACCGAGATGGTCTTTCATCTTCTGGCGCATTTTCAGCACTTCGGCACGCACATGCGCCTGTTCACGCGGCTGGGTCAGAATCCGGCAGCGTAGCTGTTCAAACTTGTCCCGAAGGCAGCGTTCACCGGCAATACTGCGCGCGCGCACCAATGCCTGATGCTCCCACAGCCAGGCACTTTTTAGCTGATAATGCTCAAAGGCTTTCAGGCTGGTGACCAGTAATCCCGCTTCCCCAGACGGTCGTAAACGAGTATCGACTTCATAAACGCGGCCATCTAAAGTCTGGGTGGTCATCAATGACACAAACTTTTGCCCCACCCGCATCGCAAACTCAAAACCGCTGATGGGTTTAAGCCCGTCGGTATCGGCCTGTTCATCCATATAATGAATAAAGACCAGATCCAGATCTGAGCCATAACCGAGTTCAATCCCGCCTACCTTGCCATAACCAATCACGGTAAAAGCCATATGATCCAGCGTACAGCGCTGACCTTCAGCATCCAGCGGGAAACCATGTTTTTTCGCGGTAATCTGATAAGCCAGATGCAAGGCAGCATTGACTGACACTTCAGCAATATCGGTGAGCGCATCGGAAACTTTCATCAGCGGACTTTCGGCCAGTACATCACTGGCTGCCACTGCCAGTACATTGGATTTTTTAAACAGGCGCAGTACCCGCATCTGGTCTTCGACCTGATCGACTTCAATCCGCAGCAATTGCTGACGCAAGGAATCTTCCAGATCCTGACGTTTCGGCAATTCAAAATCCATCGACAGGAATTCATCCAGCAGCACCGGATAATGGGTCAGCTCTTCACAAATCCACGGACTGACGGTGGCCATTTTTACCAGACGTTGCAATGCGCCTTTGCTTTCAATCAGCATCACCAGATACACGGTACGGCGCATTACCGATTCCACCAACGGCATCAACCGTACCAGCGCAACTTGCGGCATATCTGACTGCAACACTGCTTCGACCAGATGCGGCCAGAAGGTTTTCAGACGCTGTACCGCTTTGGCCGGTAATTTTTTCAGCGCATGTCCATACCAGAATTCATGCACCAGATTTTTGGCCTGATCATCCAGCACTTCATTCAGGCGCTGTTCCAGCTGGCTAAAACTTTCGACCAGCGGGTCTGGTTCTTTTTCTTTAATCAGATGCTCAAACTGGTAGATAACTTTGGCACGTTTTTCATCCAGAAAAGCCATAAAATCCGGCCAGCTCGCAAAGCCTAAAGTGCTGATCAAACGCTGACGTAATTCCGGCTCGGTCGGTAAGGACTGGGTTTGCTGGTCATTCAGCGCCTGAATCGCATGTTCAACCCGGCGCAGAAATAAATAGGCATCTTCCAGCTCGGCCACGGCTTTGCTGTCCAGCAATTCAGCTTCATCCAGATGATTCAGGCTGACCAGACATTGCCGGTCTTGTAGCTCCAGCTTGGACCCGCCATAAATCAGTTGAAACACCTGCACAATAAACTCAACTTCACGAATCCCGCCAGCGCCGAGTTTAATATCATCTTCCAGATGACGACGCTGCACTTCGCGCTCAATCATGGCCTTCATTTCACGCATGGCTTCAAAGGCAGTGTAATCAACATATTTGCGGAATACGAACGGCCGGGTCATCTCCAGCAGTTCATCCCCTTCTTTGCCTCCGGTGACAATGCGTGCCTTGATCCAGGCATAGCGTTCCCATTCACGGCCGTGCTGGCTTAAATATTTTTCCAGCGCCACATGGCTAATCGCTAGGGCCGAACCATCGCCCCAGGGACGCAAACGCATATCAACCCGGAACACAAAGCCATCGGCGGTGATATGGTCGAGCAGATAAATCAGTTTCTGTCCCCATAAAATACAGAACTGCTGCACATCAATACATTTACGGCCGTTGGTTTCGCCCTGCTCATCGAAGGCAAAAATCAGGTCAATATCGCTGGATAAATTCAGTTCCTGCGCACCATGTTTACCCATGGCAATTACGATCAGGTCCTGTACTTTACCGTTATAGCCCACCGGCTCGCCATGCTTGGCCACCAAGGGAGCCCGGGCAAAATCTTTTGCTGCTGTTACACAGACATCAGCAAAATCGGACAGTTCACGGGTCAGGGTGACCACATCGGTTAACTGGTTGGCATCTTGCCAGATCCAGCGAAACATCAGCCGGGCACGTAAAATCCGCAGACTACGCATCCACTCGGCTTCATCCTGAATATCCTGCAAGGTTATTTGCACGGTGTGCTGAATCTGCTGGGTGCTTAAAGGGGTTAAAAACCGGTCAACTGCATAATCTTGTTCTAAGAGGGGTTGGTGCTTGGCCAATACCTGTTCTGCATATTGACTGGCACCTAAGGTTTTGCGCAATTGTTCCGTATTCATTCACACACCCAAAGCTGACTATTTTTTCTAGTTATATCAGGAGTCTGGCTAGAGGGGAAAAGAAAATTGCGTTTTCTACATTTTTACTTTTTCGAACTGTATATCTTCCGGCATTAAAGCCTGATGCGCGCTGGTGGCCTGCGGCAAGGTCACAATAAAGGTGGTGCCTTCGCCTTCATTAGATTCCACTACAATTTCACCTTTGTTCAGGTCAACAAAACGCTTACACAGTACCAAGCCCAAACCAGTACCTTTTTCACCGGCTGTACCTTTGCTACTGGCCGTGACCGCAGCCTGGAATAGCTGCTCTATTTGCGACTGGCTCATGCCCAGACCGGTATCCTGAATATAGATGTGCACGCCATCGTCTGCCTGTTCGGCGCGTAAAGTCACCTTGCCAGTACCATCTGTCGGGGTGAATTTTAGCGCATTCGACACCAGGTTCTGGATAACCGAAGTAATCATATTAATGTCGGCATAGACTTTAATATCATCATCAATCTGGTTAATCAGCTGAATATTCTTTTTCGCCGCCAGACTGTTCAGGACATCGCAGACAATTTGCGACGACTGTTGCAGCTTGAAGTTAATTGGATGATAGATAAAGCGGCCGCCTTCTGCCATGGCCCAGTTCAACAAGCTTTCCAGCAGGTTATAGGTCGATTGCGCAGTATCATATAAATAGTCGGCAATATTTTGCACACTGGAATCATCCAGCGTTTCGCGTTCTTGCGCCAGAACTTCGGAAAAACCGAGCAGGCCATGAAACGGCGCTCTCAAGTCATGCGCAATAATCTGGAAAAACTTGGTTTTACTAAAATTCAGCGCGGCCTGCTGCTCATACATTTCTTTTAGTTCAGCATGCTCAGCTTTTAACTCCAGATAATTCACCAGGTTAGTGGCCAGATCACTGAGAATTTCAATCGCCTGTAGCGAAAAAGGCTGCTCGTTCTGGTCGAAAAATAGGATTTGTCCAATTGAACGACCATCGGACATTTTCAGATCAAAGGCCATAAAGCGTTTTGCTTCTACGCCTAAAGAGCCAATACGCTCAACCAGTTGTATATAGTGAGGATGCTCGGTATGAATGCAGTCCTGACCATCAAACAGTTCGACAATCTGGATATGATCGGGTGCAATAAAGGCTTTAAAACAGTCCTGATGGGCATACCATAAATAGGGTTCGCCCTCGAAGGCCAGTGCGGAACGCTCTACCCCTAAAATTTTACGGGCAGATGATAAAAAACGCTCAATCTGATTGGTGGCAGTAAATACCCCCAATAACAGAGACAACCTGCATGCACTCAGCTGTTCAGTTTCTGAACCTATTTCAAGCAACTGCAACTTCATATCTGCCTCATCCGAGATCCATTCTTATAGAATATTTAGGCCATTTTTAAAGCCGATTGCTCAGCCCGGTTAACAAACTTTAACAGAGAATATAACACCAAACCCAAAAGAATAAACCAAACTCCTTCATTAATTTGTAACCTGAAAAAATTTTAAAAAAAGGTATATTTTCATTACATTTATTAAATAAATTCACTACTTTTTGTTTATCTCTTTTTAAACAGCAAGCTATTAACTGATTTTGGTTAAAAATAAATTGGCACATTTTTATACACTTTTTTCAGTGTTATGATAGGTATGATTTCTGTAAATTCATCGGATTTTTAAGGGAATTTCCTGGTTAATTTTCACCGGATAATGGGTTTACCACGTTACTTTAGTTTTACATCTTCTGTTCATGTTTTTGGACGATAATATATCCGCCTGATCAGTGAATCGTCATCACATGATCAATCTGTCTTATTGGTATTGAAAAAATCAGGTTAATCATTCAAATCTAATACGCAGATGTGCTGGATGGAATGATCGAGTTTGAAGGAAAAAAGGCGGCTCTTTGAGTGTTTTTCTTCCCCAAACAGGCAAGTGTGGATTCAAATCAGGCACAAATATCACGAATTAAAATGCATCATTTTTCAGCGAAATGTCGTTATCACGGATATTACGTTGACTGAAAAGGCTTGAGGGTCGATACTCTCAAGGTTTTACTTAAGCAAACCGGTTCGCAGGGGCTGATTCATCACTTTCACCCCCTCAAAACTCAATCAACGCAAGGGGCTATATATGGCTGGTGGAAAGTCAACCATCATTTACACACTGACTGACGAGGCGCCATTACTGGCGACTTATTCGCTGCTGCCGATTATTGAGACCTTTACTAAGCCGGCCGGCGTAGAGATCGTTAAAAGTGACATCTCCGTGGCCGCACGCGTGCTCGCAGAATTTTCTGACTACCTCACCGACGAGCAAAAGGTCACTGACAACCTCGCAGAGCTAGGTCGTCTTACACAAGATCCAGATACGAACATTATCAAACTTCCAAACATCAGTGCTTCTGTTGCTCAGTTGACTGCATGTATCAAAGAACTTCAGTCTAAAGGCTATGCGGTTCCTGATTACCCTGAAAACCCGACCACTGAGGAAGAAAAGGCAATCAAGACCCGTTATGGCAAATGCCTGGGCTCTGCAGTAAACCCGGTATTACGTGAAGGTAACTCTGACCGTCGCGCACCAACTGCAGTAAAGAACTACGCGAAGAAAAACCCGCACTCAATGAGCGAGTGGAAACAGTGGTCACAAACTCACGTTTCTCACATGGACGAAGGCGACTTCTACCATGGCGAAAAGTCCATGACTTTAGACCGCGCGCGTAACGTGAAAATGGAACTGATCACCAAGTCAGGTGAAACCATTGTTCTGAAGCCAAAAGTTGCGCTGCAAGACGGTGAGATCATCGACTCGATGTTCATGAGCAAAAAAGCGCTTTGCGACTTCTATGAAAAAGAATTGGATGACTGCAAAGAAGCCGGCATCCTGTTCTCTTTACACGTAAAAGCGACCATGATGAAAGTTTCACACCCGATCGTATTCGGTCACTGTGTGAAAATTTACTACAAAGATGCTTTCGAAAAACATGGCAAACTGTTCGACGAGTTAGGCATTAATGTCAATAATGGTATGGCCGGTCTTTACGAGAAGATCGAAACCCTGCCAACTTCTTTACGTGAAGAAATCATCGAAGACCTGCACGCGTGTCAAGAACACCGTCCTGCACTGGCGATGGTGGATTCTGCAAAAGGTATCACTAACTTCCACTCTCCGAACGACGTAATTGTTGACGCATCTATGCCAGCAATGATCCGTTCTGGCGGTAAAATGTGGGGTGCTGACGGCAAGCCTTACGACTGTAAAGCAGTAATGCCAGAATCGACTTTCGCGCGTATTTACCAGGAAATGATCAACTTCTGTAAATGGAATGGTAACTTCGACCCACGTACCATGGGTACTGTGCCTAACGTTGGTCTGATGGCGCAAAAAGCGGAAGAATACGGTTCACACGACAAGACTTTCGAAATTCCTGAAGCGGGTGTTGCCAACATCACGGATCTGGAAACAGGTGAAGTGTTGATGTCTCAAAACGTGGAAGAAGGCGACATCTGGCGTATGTGTCAGGTGAAAGACGCACCAATCCGCGACTGGGTGAAACTGGCTGTTACACGTGCACGTAACTCTGGTATGCCAGCCATCTTCTGGTTAGACCCGTACCGTCCACACGAAAATGAACTGATCAAGAAAGTACAAAAATACCTGAAAGATCACGATACAGACGGTTTAGACATCCAGATCATGTCACAAGTCCGTGCAATGCGTTATACGCTTGAGCGCGTTGCTCGTGGCCTGGATACCATTTCTGTAACTGGTAACATCTTACGTGACTACCTGACTGACCTGTTCCCGATTATGGAACTGGGTACATCTGCGAAGATGCTGTCAATCGTGCCGTTAATGGCTGGTGGCGGTATGTACGAAACAGGTGCCGGTGGTTCTGCACCAAAACACGTACAACAGCTAGTTGAAGAAAACCACTTACGTTGGGATTCTTTAGGTGAGTTCCTGGCACTGGCGGTATCTCTAGAAGAGCTTGGCATTAAAGAAGACAACGCGAAAGCGAAACTTCTGGCGAAGACTTTAGATGCTGCAACAGGCAAACTGCTGGACAACGACAAATCTCCATCACGTCGTACTGGCGAGCTGGACAACCGTGGCAGCCACTTCTACCTGGCAAAATTCTGGGCAGAAGAACTTGCTGCACAAGACGAAGATGCTGAACTGAAAGCGAAATTTGCTCCACTTGCACAAGCTTTAGCTGCAAATGAAGAGAAAATCGTGGCTGAACTTGCAGAAGTCCAAGGCAAATCAGTAGATATCGGCGGTTACTACGCGGTAGATCAAGCGAAAGTAAATGCCGTGATGCGTCCAAGCGAAACCTTGAATGCAACGCTGGCTTCATTACAAGCTTAAATTGAATTTGACTGACCTTTGTTAGTCAGCTCATAAAAAAACCGGTGCTAAGGCGCCGGTTTTTTATGTTTAATACCATTAGATTAACAAGCGATCAGGGATGAATTTAACCATTCAGTGATGCCGTAAAAGGTGGAGCTATTTACTTATATCTTGATAGGTATCTTGATTATTCATCCTTTCCACGTTACGACACCCGAACATTTTTTAGAATAATCTGATTCTTCTTATTTTTCAGGCAATAAAAAACCCCAAGTCTGAATATGCTTGGGGTTCTTTAGAATCTGTGGTCCCGAGGGTCGGAGGTTTTGTAATTTTAGCCATCTGATTTCACCATGAAAAACAAGGGAAAATCAGGTACTCATTTAGGGACTTATTTGCCAGAATGACCACCTGAAATCAGGCTAATGAAGTCATTGAGTTTTGAACGAATGGTTAACGCAGATTATTTATTTTAAACAATAAAAAAAGGCTCTAAGTCTTAATGTGCTTAGAGCCTTTTTAGGTAACTGGTCCCGAGGGTCGGACTCGAACCGACACGTCATCTCTGACAGCGGATTTTGAGTCCGCCGCGTCTACCAATTTCACCACCTCGGGAAGGTGTTGATGCGTATAATAAACTGTTTCACCCGCTTGTCAACGCTCGCCTCCCATATTTGTTTAAAAATAAATCAACCCGATTTTTTTTGTCTTATAATTAGGCAATTTCAGCGATAAAACCAAAAAACGCATATACTACGCCCAATCCTGTTATTGTTTTGCGCATTTATTTAACCATGCAACTTTCTGATTTTAATTTCGATCTCCCTGATGAACTGATTGCCCGTTACCCGCTGGAACAGCGCAGCGCCTCACGCCTGCTGCATGTCAATGCCGAAGGTCAGTATCAAGACCATCAATTTACCGATCTTGTCGACTTACTTGAAGCTGGCGATGTGCTGGTCTTAAATGACACCAAAGTCATGAAAGCTCGCCTGAAAGGGAAACGTGCTACCGGTGGTGCTGTGGAAGTGCTGGTCGAACGCATGCAAGATCAGTTTATTGCGCATTGTCATATTAAAGCCAGCAATTCTCCAAAAGCCGGTGCTGAACTCTTCATTGGTCCAGATGAAGTGAAAGTCACGGTACAAGGCCGGCATGAGAACCTGTTTATTGTCGAGTTTTCCCAGCCCATTCTAGAGGTGCTGGATCGCTACGGCGCCCTGCCCATTCCGCCGTACTTTAACCGTGAAGCAGAAGCGATTGATACCGAACGCTATCAAACTGTATTTAATGATCCAACCAAACTGGCCAGTGTTGCCGCCCCGACTGCCAGCCTGCATTTTGATGCCGAACTGCTGGCCAAGCTTGAAGCCAAAGGCATTCAAAAAACCTTTGTAACCTTGCACGTGGGCGCTGGAACCTTCCTGCCGGTACGCACCACTGATATTGAAAACCATATCATGCACAGCGAATGGTGTGATGTACCAGCCGCCGCTGTGGAGATGATCCAGCAGGCCAAAGCACGTGGCAATAAAGTCATTTCAGTTGGTACCACAGCCACCCGTGCGGTCGAAAGTGCAGCACAGGCACATGGCGGCACACTGGCCGCCTGGACCGGTGATACCCAGATTTTCATTTATCCGGGCTATAAATTTAAAGTGGTGGATCGTTTGATCACCAATTTCCACTTGCCTGAATCCACCTTATTAATGTTGGTGTCTGCGCTTTCGAGCCGTGAAAATGTCATGCGGGCGTATCAACATGCTGTGGCTGAACGCTATCGTTTCTTTAGTTATGGCGATGCCATGCTGATTGATCAAGCTCAGTCTTAATTTTCAAACTGTAAAAGATATCGCCATGCCGCTCGATACCGTGAAACACTCCATTCATATTCGACGTAAGAAGAATCAGCGGGTATTTCGCAATATCGCTCGGTTATGGGATATAGGAAAAAAAGCGCAAAGCCATCAAGAAATTTTGGATGGTTTGCACCCTTGGCAAGATGACATCACCCTCAAGTTTGAAAATGTTTTGCCTATTTTGCTTGGTATTATAGGGGTGTTGTTCTGCTTATTGCTCTTGATTCAACCGAGCAATATTTGGCTGCAATTTTGTTTACTGATTGGTGTAGTCTGTATTTTTTGGGCATTTATTACCTATGAGCAAGACGACCCCATTGAAGAAGTTATCACTTTTTTAGAACAGGAAAGCATTGCGCAACGCTATCAACTGGCATGGCAGCAACCGCCGCAACATCTTTCCCGCACCTTACAACCCGTTTATTTGATTGCTCATTTAAAAAGTCTGTTTCCCTTATTTAATTTAGGGAATCTGTCTAATGAAATTCGCCGTTACGCCAGTACTGTTTGGCAAGATGAACAAGGCAAGCAGCATCAGGTTTTGGTGTTTGAATATCGCTATGTCAGCGAAACCCGCATTAAAGATCAAAATGGCAATGACTACAAAGTTCGTGAAGTCGTGCGCTATTTATCGGGCGTATTTGTCTTTGATGTGCAACTACAAGGTTTAGCAGTGACCTCAAACAATAAATCCTTTGGTGCGCCTTATCATGTGCCGTGGCATACCAGTGATATTTTTCTGAATCAAAAACTCAATTTTTTTGGTAGTGATGCAATTCAACTGGCGCGTACGCTCAGCCCTGCAATGGTGTTAAAACTAGATGATTTTTTTCAGCATCAACAAGGTGATTTGTTATTTCACCCTGAGCGGAACACGCTCTGTTTTTTAGGCAATCGCAACCTGTTTGAAATTTCCAGTAAAGCAAAAAATATTCAAGATATTTCCGCATTGCGTGGACACTTACGCACTTTTAAATTACCTTATTTAGAACAATTACAGACAGATCTGGTCGATTTTCTAGACTAAGAAAATCATCTTGGGGCAAAGCATGGGTATCGCAATTTTTCTTTTGGTTGTTATCATATTGGTGATTCTAGGTATCATGATTCGTAACAATATCGTACGCCACCACAACGCTACTATCCGCGCTTGGGCAGATGTGACCAGTTTTGAGCGACAGAAATTAAAAACACTCGAAGAACTTGCGCCAGTGGTCGAACAATATGCAGGCATGGAAAAAGGCACTTTAGAAAAAGTGACTGAACTGCGTCAAAATATTATGAACCTGAACATCAATAATGCCGATGTCAGCCAATTACAACGTGTTGAAGCCTTGAGCAAAGAATTGATGCGCAGCTTGAATGTGGTGGTCGAAAATTATCCTGAGTTAAAAGCCGATCAACTGTATTTAAAAATGATGCATGAAATTGACGAGCAGAATGAAAATGTCGGTGCTGCAATTACTATTTATAACCGCAATGTCGAACTATTTAATAATTATATTCAGGTCTTTCCTAACAACATCATCAATACTGCAACCACAGCCAAAAAACCAGTGCGCGCTTTTCGTGATAACAGTGCAGCGCAAAGTTTTGATTATCGTCCAAACTTTTAAGTTATTTTTGATAGGTCAATAAAACAGCAACCACGAAGCTTGCTGTTTTTCAGATTTCAACTAAACACTTGACTGTGTCAGATACTGCACCTGATTACGCCCCTTATTTTTTGCCAAATACAATAATTCATCGGCTGAATGCAGAAAATCGACCACATTGTGATACTGCTGATTTTGATGATGGCTATTTGCGCCAATACTCACAGTGACTTGGGTGATTTCCCCAGTCTTGGTATGTGGAATTTCCAGTGCATATACCGCCTACCTAAAGTTTTCAGCAAGTTGCACGGCATCTGCCAGCGGCGTTTCAGGCAATAGCACCACAAATTCTTCACCACCAAAGCGAGCCACAAAGTCAGATGCACGCGCAAAGTGTTGTTTAAGCAACTGCGCCACGCTAATCAAACAATGATCACCCTGTAAATGCCCATAATTGTCGTTATAAGGCTTGAAATGGTCGATATCGATAAACAAGAGAGACAATGCATGTTGATGACGTACGGCACGTTTAAATTCGTTTTCTATACGTTCACTGAGCGCCTTTCGATTGGCAACCAAAGTCAGCGGGTCTTGTAAACTCAAAGCCAGATTTTTACGACTCAGCGCTTCAAGTTCCAACTCCATCTGTTTACGTGCAGAAATATCAAACATAAACCCAATAATCGCCACAGTTTCGTTATTTTCACGAATCACATGCACCACATCACGAATCCAGACATAATCTCCTGTAGCGGTTAAGGCACGATAATCAGCTTCGTGGTCTGTACCTTGATCAGACAAACTCACACACATATTTACGGTCTTGTCTCGATCTTCAGAATGCATCCGATCAATCCAATCTTGTGCAGTTTTCCAACTGTCTTGCGTCCAACCCAGTAAAGACTCAATTTGTGGACCGATGTAGCTAAAAGCTTTGGTTTTCCAGTTAATCTGCCACGGAATTGCATTCGTGGTTTCCAAAAGCGTTTTATAGAATTGGTCTTCTTTTAATGCACTGTTTATTTCACTCATAGCCCACCCTATGAATTTATTTTAATTACAATGTAACAACTTAAGTGAGCTTTGACTACAATTTGTTCTGTCTTATTGACATTTTCTTCTTCAGCTTTGACACAACAATGTAGTTGAGCAAATATAAAGGAACTTACTCAAAATATAAAATCCAAAATAAAGAGTAAGCCGATAAAGAAGAAATTACCCGCATATTCAGCAATTTAACCCATGTAAACGCAATAAATTTGAGCAAAATATTCACTCGTAATTTTTACCAAGGAAAACGTATCTCAACTGGCAATTCCGTGCATAATCTAGGAAAATAGTGCACTTTTAGCATGAACAATCAGCGAACTGTTTTTTCGCCTTGATTTGGAACATATATGAAGTTTGAGAAATTAGGTCAGTCGGGGCGTGCCCGTCGTGGTCGTTTAACGCTTGCTCATGGTGTGGTAGAAACTCCTGTGTTTATGCCTGTCGGAACGTATGGCACAGTCAAAGGCATGCTGCCACGTGATATTGAAGACATTCAAGCACAAATTATTTTAGGCAACACCTTCCATCTGTATTTGCGTCCGGGTCTGGATGTCATTAAAGAACATGGTGGCCTGCACGAATTCATGAAATGGGACAAGCCGATTCTGACCGATTCTGGCGGTTTCCAGGTCTTTAGTCTGGGTGCCATGCGCAAGATTAAAGAAGAAGGCGTGACTTTCCGTTCACCAATTGACGGCTCCAAAGTATTCCTTTCTCCAGAAATTTCCATGGAAATCCAGAAGGTTCTGAACTCAGACATCGTCATGATTTTTGATGAATGTACGCCGTATCCAGCGACCCATGAAGAAGCACAGAAATCTTTACAGCTGTCGTTACGCTGGGCCAAACGCTGTAAAGAACATCATCACAATGTCCTTGAAAATAAAAATGCCCTGTTCGGGATTATTCAGGGCGGGATGTATGAAGATTTACGTGATGAGTCTTTAAATGGTCTGCTAGAAGTCGGTTTTGATGGTTATGCCATTGGCGGTCTGTCAGTCGGTGAACCAAAAGAAGAAATGATCAAGGTACTGGATTATCTGCCGAACAAAATGCCGGAAGATAAACCACGTTACCTGATGGGTGTCGGCAAACCGGAAGATATCGTGGAAGGGATTCGCCGCGGTGTCGATATGTTTGACTGCGTAATGCCAACCCGTAATGCCCGTAATGGTCATTATTTCGTGACCGATGGTCTGGTACGGATTCGTAACAGTAAATACCGTCATGACCAGAGCCCGCTTGATCCGCACTGTGACTGCTATACCTGCAAGAACTTTACCCGCGCCTACCTGTTCCATCTGGAAAAATGCGGCGAGATGCTCGGTTCAATGCTCGGTACCATCCATAACCTGCGCTATTACCAACGCTTTACCCAAGATATCCGTAATGCCTTGGACAATGGCACTTTTGATGACTTTGTACAGGACTTTTACGCCCGTCGCGGTCTGGATGTGCCGCCTTGTCCGCAAGATTAATCTTTTCAGTATTTGCGCTGAAGAAAAAGACAGGGTAAATTGCAGAACAAGTCAATTTATTATCAATGTTATTGATTCCAGTTTTTAGTTTAGGAAAATGAAATGAGCCTTTTTATTTCTACTGCTCACGCAGCAGGTGAAGCTGCACAACAACCAAGCATGGTTGCTAACCTTTTGATGATTGCAGTATTTATTGCAATTTTCTACTTCCTGATTTGGCGCCCGCAATCAAAACGTGCCAAAGAACACCGCGCCCTGATCGACAGCCTGGGCGTAGGCAGCGAAGTGGTGTTTGCTGGTGGCCTGATGGGTAAAATCACCAAACTTGAAGGTGATTTTGCAGTGGTTGAACTGAACCGCGGCGTAGAAGTAAAAATTCAGCGTGCCAGTGTGATTTCAGTTCTGCCTGAAGGCACATTAAACAACCTTTAATCAAAAATTAGTCGTGCGCCCGCACGACTTTTTCATTTTAAGAAGAAAATTAAATGCGTTACCCAGCATGGAAATATCTACTCATCCTTGTGGTTCTGGTGGTGAGTACATTATATGCCCTGCCAAGTTTGTATCCAGATGAACCTGCGGTTCAGATTTCTGGGGCCAAAGCCGGTACCCAAATTGACCAAAGCATCGTACAAAAAGCAGAGCAAATCCTAAAATCAGAAAATATTGCCAGCCATGACAACAGCTTTACCAGTAACGCAGCCCTGTTGCGTCTGGACTCAAGCGAAGCACAGCTTAAAGCCAAAGATGCATTACGTCAGGGCTTGGGTGATGATTATGTCGTGGCCCTCAACCTGGCGCCAACCACTCCTGAATGGCTACAGAAAATTGGCGCCAAGCCAATGAAACTGGGTCTGGACTTGCGTGGTGGTGTTCACTTCCTGCTGGAAGTGGATATGGACAAGGCCATCAGCCAGCGCATGGAAACCTCTGCGACTGACCTGCGTCGCCAACTGCGCGACAACAAGCTGAAATTCAACAGCCTGTCTTTGAATAACAACACCATTACCGTGCAGTTCGCCAACAATGATGACCGCTCAGCCGTAATGGACTTCTTGCGCCGTAACGGCAACGAGTTTAACCAGCAGGCACTGGCCACCACAGATGGTGCCATGTTGCGCCTGACCTATACCGACACGCGCAAGCAGGAAATTGAATCCTATGCCGTGAACCAGAACTTGACCACGCTACGTAACCGTATTAACGAGTTAGGTGTGGCCGAAGCGCTGGTCCAAACCCAAGGCAGCAACCGTATTGTGGTGGAATTGCCGGGTGTACAGGATACCGCTGAAGCCAAGCGTGTTCTGGGTCGTACTGCGAACCTGGAATTCCGTCTGGTCTCTGATCTGAATGATCAGCATATTGACCCGTATACCGGTCAGCTCAGCAGCCAGACCTTACCACCGGGCACTGAAGCCTTTGCCTTTGAATCGCTCGACAGTGGCCGTCAGTTGCTGCTGAACCGTAGCCGTATTTTAACCGGTGAGCGCGTACAGAATGCATCGAGTGGCTTTAGTCAGGATACTGGCGGTGCCGAGGTAAATATTACCCTCGACTCTGCAGGCGGTAAGCTGATGGCAGACGCGACCCGTAATGCGGTCGGTAAACGTATGGCGGTTCTGTTCATTGAGAACAAGCAGCGCATCAGCTATGTAACTGATCCGGAAACCGGCGTCCAGACTGAAGTGCGTACCCCATATACAGAATCTGTAGTGATCAACGCCGCGACCATTCAGGCAGTGTTGGGTTCACAGTTCCGGATTACCGGTCTGGATTCACCGCAAGAAGCGGCTGAACTGGCATTAATGCTACGTGCCGGTGCCCTGGCTGCGCCAATGTACTTCGTTGAAGAACGTGTGATTGGTCCTAGTCTGGGTCAGGAAAATATCGACAAGGGCGTAACCTCGACCCAGATCGGTTTTATTCTGGTTGCGATCTGGATGGTGGTGTTCTTCCGTCTGTTTGGTGTGATTGCCAACTTCGCGCTGGTATTTAACCTGGCGATGATCCTGACAGTGATGTCATGGATTGGTGCTTCTTTAACCTTGCCAGGTATTGCCGGTATCGTCATTACCATTGGTATGGCAGTCGATGCCAACGTGCTGATCTGTGAGCGAATACGGGAAGAAATCAAATGGGGAGCCTCACCAAAACAGGCCATTGTAGCCGGTTATGACCGGGCCTATAACACCATTTTCGACTCGAACTTAACCACCTTCCTGGTGGCGTTCATTCTGTTCGCAATTGGTACCGGCCCGATTAAAGGCTTCGCCGTGACCTTAATGATTGGTATTGTCTGCTCGATGTTTACGGCCATTACCGTAACCCGTGCGATTGTACAGATCATTTATGGCAAACGCCGTAACCTGAAAAAGTTGAGCATTTAAGGAGATCGATGATGACTGAGAATACTCAACTGAATCCGAAAAAATACGGCCGTCCGGATGATGAGCGCGTCATTCCGTTTATGAAGATTGCGTTGCCGGCGGCATTGCTTTCGATCATTTTAACCGTGGCCAGCATCTTCTTTATTGCCACCAAAGGCTTAAATCTGGGTCTGGACTTTACCGGCGGTATTGCCGCAGAGCTGAACTACAGCAATCCGGTGAAAGCCAGCGATGTCTCTTCTGCCCTGACGCAGGCCGGTTTCCGTGATCCAGTGGTACAAACCCTGGGTTCTGAACGTGACCTGATGGTGCGTATGCCGGTGCAGGACGAGATTGAAGTCGAAGACCTGACCCAGACCATTACCGCAGCGGCACAATTGCCGGGCAACAGCGCCGATGTGACCAAGGTTGATGTGGTCGGCGGTCAGGTCGGTAACGAGCTATATGTGCGTTCTGCAGGTGCCGTGGCACTGGCGCTGATCCTGATGCTGATTTATGTCACCATCCGCTTCGAGTTCAAACTGGCGATGGGTGCGGTACTGTCCCTGTTCCACGATATTATCGTGACGGTGGGTATTTTTGCGATGATGCAATGGCCATTTGACCTGACCGTTTTGGCAGCCCTGCTGGCAATTATCGGCTTCTCGCTCAACGATAACATTGTGGTCTCGGACCGTATTCGTGAAAACTTCCGTAAAATTCGGGGCGCTTCGCCGCTGGAAGTGGTCAACATTGCCTTAACCGAAACCTTACGTCGTACCATCCACACTTCGATGACACTGTTACTGGTGGTGGTGGCGATGATGCTGATGGGCGGTGATGGCCTGAAATGGTTCTCGATTGCCATGTTTGTCGGTGTCTTTGTCGGGACTTATTCTTCGATTTATATTGGTACCGCCTTTGCACTGTGGCGTGGGCTGAACCGTCAAGACTTTATTGTGCAGGTGAAGCCGGAATTTGAAGAGGAAGAAATTCCTTAATTCTTTTCCTTCCTGTACCCATAAAAGCCCATCTCCGGATGGGCTTTTTTAATGGCGGATCAGTTGCAGCTTGGGAAACTGAAATCCCTTGCAGGAACGTTCAGAACGCCAGGCTACGGTCAGCATACAGCCACCAATCTTCAGATGCTGATAGGCAAACGTACCCAAGCCCTCATGATGGCAGAATCCACCCTGCTGATGCGGATGAACCCCGCTATTCAGCTGGTTCAGGCTCATGCGAATACCCAGCCCTGACGCTTTCAGAACAGCCTCCTTGGTGGTCCAGACCTTAAACCAGTAATCTGTCTCCTGGCCATAAGCCTGCCACAATTCCCATTCAGCCGGATGAAACATGTGCCTGGCCAGACTCTCAAAGCGCACCTTGCGATCCAGATCTTCAACATCAACCCCAACATCTTGAAGCTGCTCGCTATAGGCCAGTGCATAGTGCTGACGGCTGTGACTATGATTCAGGGCCAGCTGCGGATACGCAGGCAAAAACGGCTTGCCATACGCAGTACGGTCAAAATCTTCCGAGCAGATTGGCGCGTTTAAATAGGCCGATAGGCGCTGGTTACGAAAAGCATAAATGGCCTGCTTCTGCTGCTGGATGTACGCTTTACGCTCCAGCGCCGGCTGCTGCGGTGCAATCTGTGCCAGACGGGCCAATTCTAAAATGATCTGTGCGCTCATATGTGCACGCATTCCATGCATAAACAAAAACCAGCGATCAAGATCACTGGTTTTTTCAAAGATAAGAAAGAAAGTTTAATTGCCCTGTACCAAACGACGTGCGCTGATAATCCCCGGCTGCTGCTCCAAACGTGCCAGCAGACGTGACAGTTGCGCCAGACCTTTGACTTCAATTAACAGCTTCATATTGGCAATACCATCATTTTCGGAAATGGTATTCACCTGACGAATATTAATCTGATCGGAGAAAATCACCTGAGTCAGATCTTTCAGCAGACCACGGCGATCATAGGCTTCCACTACAATCTGCACGCTTTGACCACGGGTTGGCTGCATTTCCCAGTCGGCTTCGACCGCACGTTCTGGCTCCTGGCTGATCATGCGTACATAATCCGGACAAGCCACCTTATGAATGCTGACGCCGCGATTCAGGGTAATATAACCAGCAATGGATTCACCATGTACCGGCTGGCAGCACTGAGCAATATGCAGCTCAACGTTATCCAGACCATCAATCAGAATACCATGCGCCGACAAGGTATGGCTGGCTCGCGGATTCAGGGTCGGTTTTAATACCAGTTCCGGTTCATCCTGATCCAGATGCATATGCCGGTTAACCTGGTTAATCAGCGCATGCAGGCTGATTTCACCATTGACCAGACCAATCAGAATGTCTTCACCGAGTTTGACATTAAAGTGATTGCAGTAATCATTCAAGTCGATACTTTTCGGGTGAATCGCCAGACGCGACAATTCCTTATTCAGAATATCACGGCCAATTTCCAGATTCTTGCTGCGGTCCTGCTGTCTGAACCAGTGGCGTAACTTGTCACGCGCCCGCGCAGTCTTGATATAACCAAGTGAGTTCACCAGCCAGTCACGGTTTGGTTCACGGTCTTTCTTGGTCAGAATTTCGACCTGTTCACCGGTTTTTAAGGTATAGGTCAGCGGCACATAACGCTGATTGACCCGCGCGGCATAACACTTGTTACCAACCTCGGTATGCACATGGTAGGCAAAGTCCAGCACAGTCGAGCCACGCGGTAATTCTTTAATATCCCCATCGCGGCTAAACACATAAATCTTTTCAAAATCTTCAAACTCTTGCAGCTGCTCGAAGTTTTCAGTTTCATCATCGGACTTATGCGCACTGGCATCATTACGTTCCTGATAATGTTCCAGCACCGCACGCAAAGAATGCAAACGATGGTTGAAGGAATGATCGGTGGTTTTGCTGCCTTCTTTATAGTTAAAGTGCGAACACACCCCAAGTTCCGCTTCTTCATGCATTTCCATGGTACGGATTTGCACTTCCAGCGACTTGTTTTCAGCAATCACTGCAGTATGTAGCGAGCGATAACCATTGGCTTTCGGATTGGTAATGTAGTCATCAAACTGATGCGGAATATGCCGCCACAGCTGATGTACGATACCGAGCGAGTGATAACATTCCGGAATGGTTTTGACCAGTACCCGCACCGCACGAATGTCATAGAGCTGGTCGAAGCTCAGGTCTTTACTCTTCATTTTTCGATAAATCGAATAAATGTGTTTGACCCGGCCGGTAATTTCCGACTCAATGCCATGCGCCGCCAGTTCACTCTTGAGCTTATCAATCACAAACTGGATATATTGCTCACGTTCTAGCCGCTTTTCATTCAGTAAAGACGCAATTTCTTTATAACGGTCCGGCGCCAGATAACGAAAAGCCAGATCTTCCAGCTCCCATTTTAACTGGGCAATGCCCAGACGGTGCGCCAGCGGCGAGTAAATGGTCAGAATTTCACGCGCCACCCGCTCCTGACGCTCTTTGGACGCTGTGGTCAGTTCACGTAAGGCATAAGTACGTTCAGCCAGCTTGATCAGCACCACACGCACATCTTCAGTGACCGAAATCAGCATTTTGTAGATACCGGTCAGATGCTCGCGCTGGTTGTTATTGAAGTGATCTTCCAGCCGTTTATTCTTTTCAATCAGCTCGGACAGCTTACCCATCGACAGGGTGCCTTTGACCAGGGTATGTACGCTGTCACCGAAATGCTCACGCACCTCTTCCAGGGTCATCACCCCTTCACGCACACTGCGGTACAGCATGGCAGCCGACAAGGTATCTTCATCGACATGCAAATGCGCCAGAATATCGGCCATTTCAATTCCGGTATACAAGGTATTGGACCGGTGCTTGACTGTCGTTTCCAGCTCTTTTTGTAACGTATAGGTGGCAACTTCTTCGAGTTTTGCTAATGCTGCCCCATCTAAGATGTCACGAACCCGGTCCAGCCATTCTGCCAGATCCTGTCGTGCTTGCTCGGCATGTTCTACAGTCGTTTCCTCAGACAATTCGTTTAATCGTCCAGGAAGTTGTTCACGTACTGTGACCATACCCTACTCCTACCTCTATATACTTCATTTTCTATAAATCGTTTATTGATTTTTCTTGCTCAAATAAGGCAATCGATTCTACATGACCGGTATGGCTAAACATATCCATCACCCCGGCTTTGCTTAAACGATAGCCCTGTTGCACCAGCATCCCCGCATCCCTTGCAAGTGTAGCCGGATTACATGACACATAAACGATTCTTGCCGCACCAAATTTGGGCACATAATGCATGACTTCCTCGGCACCGGAGCGCGGAGGGTCAATCAATAATGCATCAAATCCTTGATTTGCCCAAGAATGATGCGAAAAATCTTTTGTTAAATCTTGTGAAAAGAATTTCACCTGAGTTAACCCGTTCATCTGGGCATTTTCCGCACCACGATGCACCATTTCATCTGAACCTTCCACGCCAACCACCGTACCACTTTCGCCGACACAGCGCGCCAAAGGTAAAGAGAAATTGCCTAATCCACAAAACAGATCCAGCACACGCTCACCTGCCTGCAACTGAAGCAAATCACATGCCAGCTTGACCATTTGCGGATTCACGGTGGAATTTACCTGGGTAAAATCCAGTGGATGAAAAGCAAATTTCAGCTCAAATTCCGGCAGTGCATAATGCAGACGCATGGCCTGATCGGGTTGATCTACACGTTGCACACTGTCTGGTCCCGCAGGCTGCAGATACAGTTGCCATTGTTTCTGTAACGCAAATTTGAGCAGTTGGTTGACATCTGACTCAGATAATTTTTCCGTATGCCGGACCAACAGGGCAATTTCCGTGTCACCCATTGCCAATTCTACATGACCAATGTCGGCTTTGCCTTTTAGACTTTGGAGTAGTTGTTTCAAGCGGGTGATTGAACCGAGTTCACGATCTAGAATCAGACAGCGGTCAATTGAGGTCAGCCGGTTGCTCTGGCGTTCCCGGAAACCGACCACCAGTTTGTCTTTATTCGGGAAATAACGCACCCCGATCCGGGCACGGCGGCGATAATCCTCCCGGGTTGAACGTAACGGTGTCAGCCATTCATCCGGTTGAATGCCGGCAAAATGCTGCAGGTGCGACTTGAGTACATCCTGTTTTAAACGAATCTGCTCATCCAGCTGGATATGCTGCATATTGCAGCCGCCACAGACACCAAAATACGGACACGGCGGCTCGACCCGCATCTCGGCAGGTGCAGATAACAGTTCGATACAGTCGGCTTCTTCTAACCGTTTGGTGACATGATGAATCCGTGCTTTGACTGTTTCACCCGGCAAGGCACCCTGAATAAACACCTTCTTGCCGTGTTTATCCTGCGGATGTTCAGGCTGTGAACCATAGTGTGCAATCCCGCGCCCTTCATGGGACAGCGACTCAACCTGAAAGGTATGGATCAGGGGTTGAGCTGGACGAGCGGATGGACGATGTTTCATGAGCACCTAAAGTGTGGAAGATGGGAAGTCTGCAGCAGTAAAGTATGTGGCTTGTGCATTCTGGCGCCAGGCTGCGAGGAACTCGCCATGCTGTGGCAGGCTGGATAAATACTGGATGGTGGTCTGAACCCACAGGCGATGATCATCCAGCTGCAACTGCCCTTTCAGCAAGAGCCAGCGCAGATAGATCAGCCAGGTATTCAGCACATCACCTTCACAATAGCTGGTGAGTTTGAGCCATTCACCGGCGCGGATATATTCCGGCACATGATAACCGGCTTCACCGCGTTTACCCGGAAAACCCAGCAGATGCGCCATATCATCCAGTTTCTGGAAATTCCGGCCATTAAACATGGCCATCACATCCATCAAGTCAATATGCCGCTGATGATAGCGGTTCTGGTAGTTATTATAGCGCTTTTGCGTGTCAATTTCGCCCTGATCAAACAGACTTGGCGCAGACAGGCCATGATACATGGCACGATATAAAATCACCGGCAAATCAAACTGCGAACCGTTCCAGCTCACCAGAGTCGGATGACGCTTGTCAAAAATCGACAGAAATTTTTTCAGGATTTCGGCTTCGGTATACTGTTCCCGGCTAAAAGAAAACAGGGTCATTAAGCCGGTTTCATCAATCCACAGACCGGAAATACAGACAATTTCATGCAGCGGCAAACGCTGAAAATCCATGCCCGATTCCTGACGGCGCAGCTTCATCAGCGCCTGCTCCAGATCTGCCTCAGGCAAATCCAGACCATACAGATGCGCCCCCGACTTCAGGTCGGTCCATGTTTCAATATCAAATACCAACACAGGTAGACGCATAATTTTCTCTACAGCTTGACGGCGGTTTATTCAGGATCTTGAACGGAAAATAAACCGGTTGATAAATAACGGTCACCCCGGTCGCAGATAATGCAGACAATCACCGCATCCGGGTTTTCTTCTGCCAGTTTCAGCGAAGCCCAGACTGCACCACCCGATGACGTTCCGGCACTGATGCCTTCTTTTTGCGCCAGTTTACGCATGGTCCGCTCGGCTTCAATTTGTGGAATATCAATAATCCGGTCGACACGACTACGATCAAAAATGGTCGGTAAATATTCTTCCGGCCAGCGGCGAATACCGGCAATGCTGGAACCATCTGAAGGCTGTAACCCAACAATCTGAATATCCGGATTCATTTCTTTCAGGTATTTGGATACACCCATAATGGTACCGGTGGTCCCCATCGAGCTGACAAAGTGGGTAATTTTACCGCCAGTTTGCTGCCAGATTTCCGGCCCGGTGGTCAGGTAATGCGCTTCGACATTGTCCGGATTACCAAACTGGTTCAGTACCAGACCTTTACCTTCGGCCTGCATTTGCAGGGCCAGATCACGCGCTCCTTCCATGCCCTGTTCTTTGGTCACTTCAATCAGTTCGGCACCATAGGCACGCATGGCATCTTTACGTTCCTGACTCATGTTGTTCGGCATGATCAGCTTCATCTGATAACCACGCATGGCAGCCACCATGGCCAGTGCAATCCCCGTATTTCCGCTGGTGGCTTCAATCAAGGTATCACCCGGTTTGATCTGACCGCGCTTTTCCGCCTGCATAATCATGTTATACGCTGGGCGGTCTTTGACTGAACCTGCCGGATTGTTGCCTTCCAATTTGGCCAACACCGTGGCTTGGGTATGACTTGCAAGACGCTGCAAGCGTACCAATGGCGTTTTGCCCACATAATGATCTAATAGAAATTCATCGGCTTGGAAATCAGGGGTGGTATTACTCATTATTTGCACCTTTCTCTAGGTGCGCATATTGTATGAAAAAAACCACCCGCCTGCACTCTTTTCACCAGCTTTTTCGTGAAAGTGCTTAAAGCACAGTCAGTTTTAAAATAAAGCGTGCTAAACTGCTCGGCAGAACGAATAAACTGCTTTAACCATGTCAAATATCAATAAAAAGTTATTTAAGCGCCTACATTTAAATCATGCTTATGGGCAACTGATTGCCCTGATATTTGTGCCCATTATGGTGCTGGCGGCAGTCGGTGCAGGGCTGGTTCTGACCGAAACCTCGAATGCAGCGCGCGCCCAGCAAAAGCAGATGGCGATTGCGATTTTAACCCGCTATGAAATGCTGTCTGAAGTGGCCTTGCAGCAGCTCAACACCTTTCCCTGGCAATATGAGCAGGCGCGCAGCTATATGCAAAACCTGCTCAATGAAAAGCATTTACTTCGGACTGCCATTATTGATTCCCAAGGCCGTAGTCGCCTGAGTATGGGCTATCAAGATCAGGCCGGCTGGCCCAGTTTTCCGCGCGATGCCGCCTTCTTTGGCCCCATTCAGCATAAAGACAGCCATGTCTATGGTTTACGTATTGATGAAAGCCAGAGCCAGTATGCCTGGCTGCTAATCGAACTAGACAATCAACCCCTGGAAATTGCCCGTTATCGGGTCATGACCGTGCTGATTACCACCGGCCTGCTGACCCTGATGCTTCTGTTGCTGTGTCTAAATTTCTATTCGCGCCGCTGGATTGCGCCAATGTACGAAATCCGTATGCAACTGCAACGCCTGAATGCCGACACGCTAGATCAGCACATGGTAATTAACAGTACCGGCGAGCTGCGTTTATTGCAGCGTGATATTGCCAATGTGGTCAAGCGTCTGCATTTCAGCTTTCTGGAACTAAAAGAACATACCGAACAGACCGAAGATGACTTGCGCCGCACCCTAGATACCTTGGAAGTCCAGAACATTACTTACCGTCAGGCACGTGACCAGGCGATTTCAGCCAACCAGTCCAAATCGGTCTTCCTGGCCAATATCAGCCATGAATTACGTACTCCGCTGAACAGTATTGATGGCTTTATCCATTTATTACTGCGCCAGGGTAATCTCAGCAATGAGCAGAACCTGTATCTGCAAACCATTCGCAAATCCTCGGCGCATCTGCTGGCGCTGATTAACGATGTACTGGATTTCTCGAAAATTGATGCCGGCAAACTGGAACTGGAAACCGCACCTTTTGATCTGGAAGAAGCCATTTATGATGTAATGGACATGCTGTCGCCGCTGGCCGCGCAGAAGCAGATTGCGATGGCCTTTTATTATGCTGACAACGTGCCAAAGCATGTGATTGGCGATGCCCTGCGCTTTAAGCAGGTGCTGACCAACCTGATTTCCAATGCCATTAAATTCACCCCGGATGGTGAAATTATTGTACGTGCGCGCATTGAACATGAAGATATCGGTCAGAGCATGATTCATTTTAGCGTGCAGGACAGCGGTATTGGTTTAAGCGGCACCGACCGGAAAAAACTGTTTGAATCCTTCTCGCAAGGCGATGCTTCTGTGACCCGTCAGTTTGGCGGGACCGGTCTGGGTCTGGCGATTTCCAAGCAGCTGGTACATTTAATGCAGGGCCAGATTGGCTTTGAAGACAACCAGGAACGCGCACCGACTGAAAAAGGCTCGACCTTCTGGTTTACTGCCGTATTCAGCATTGATGAGGATGAAATTATTGTGCACCCACGCTTTGCCAACAAGCATGTGGTGTCCTATCTGGCGCATCCGGCAACCGCCAATGTGCTGCGTCACTATCTGGAAAATTATCAGGTCCAGCATACCGAAACCACTTCGATTCTGGACTTATTCAGCCGACTCAATCACCTGTCTACACCGGAAGAAGACACCTGGTTAATTGTCGATCATAGCGGTGACACCGAAGCCTTACTGAAAGAAATTCGCAGCCGCTATCAGGGCAATCTGGCCATTTACGGCTACCAGATGGCGCTTGATCTAAGCATGCTGAATGAATATCGCACCCGCCCGCTGTATCAGCCTTTAAGCCGTGGCGCGCTGATTCAGTTACTGAACAATGAAAATCCGTTTGAAGATACAGGCACCGAAGTCTTTGATGGACAGGGGCTGCATGTGCTGGCGGTAGATGACCACTTGCCAAACCTGATTGTTTTAGAAGCCTTGTTAGGTGAACTGAATGTCACCACCACCAAAGCGCTGAGCGGTCAGGAAGCCCTGAATATCCTGCAAGAACGGATTGAACAGGATGCCAAACCGTTTGATCTGGTGTTTATGGATATTCAGATGCCGGTGATGTCCGGGATTGATACCACCCGCGCCATCCGCTCGCTGGAGTCCACCCTCGACAAGCATAAACGCCTGCCAATTATCGCCCTGACCGCGCATGCGCTGGCCGATGAAAAACAGAATCTGCTGAAGGTCGGCATGGATGATTACGTCACCAAGCCAATCCAGATTGAACAGATCATCCAGATTCTGACCCACTGGACCACTGAAAACTTTAACAAGGTACCGGCAGTGGAAAAAGCCGTGGTGATTGAAGCGCTTGATCCGCTGGTTCTTGACTGGCAGCAAAGCCTGATGCTGGCCGCCAACAAGGAAGATCTGGCACTGGATCTGCTGCGTATGCTGCTCGACAGCTTTGCCACCGAACTGCATGAAATGCAGCAGCTGATTGAACTGGAAGATTTCCCGCAACTGGAGCATGTGCTGCATCGCCTGTATGGCGCCACCCGTTATGTCGGCACCCCAAGCCTGCAGGAAGCCACCGGTTCTTTTGAGCAGTTTGTTTCGACCTTACGTAAAGAACGCCGTAAAGCCGATGATGCCTTTATTCAGGAAGTGCTAAGACGCTTTGATGAATTACAAGCCGTGATTGCTCAGGTTGAACATGCCGCCGAGCAGATTCTAAACAAGCACACGCAGTAGTCTGACTCGACTAAAGTCAGGGTGTTGAAAGATGGATGTGACTGCCCTGTCATGTATCATGCGTATCTGCATGCTATGCTCAACAGAGGAAAAATAAGAGTTTAGACCATGACCATAGTACAGGTAGAAAAAAATAACGGCATTGCCATTGTGCGACTGAATCGCCCGGAAAAACGCAATGCCATGAGCTTTGCATTATTAAAACAGCTGGTCAAAACTGCCCGGCAGCTAAAAAAAGACCGTAGCTTGCGCTGCGTCATTCTGACTGGTGAAGCCGAAGTGTTTAGTGCCGGTATTGATCTGGCCGATTTAAACAATCCGCAAAATCGTGCCTTTGCCGCCTGGGAATTACTCAAACCCGGCCAGAGCCTGTTTCAAAAAGCCTTTCTGATCTGGCAGGAATTGCCCGTCCCTGTGATTGCTGCGATTGAAGGTTACTGTTTTGGAGCGGGGATGCAACTGGCACTGGCAGCAGATATTCGTATTGCCCATCCTAAAACCCAGATGTCAATTATGGAAAGCCGCTGGGGGCTGGTACCGGATATGGGTCTGAGCCGCTCTTTAAAAGGCCTGATTGGCCTGGACCTGGCCAAAGAACTGACCCTCACTGCCCGCATTTTTGAAGCACAATATGCCAAAGAAATTGGCTTAGTCACCCACCTAAGTGACACACCACTGGATCATGCCCAGATTCTGGCGCAGGAACTGGCGCAGCGTTCTCCGGATGCGCTGGCTGCGGCCAAACAGGTGCTAGATGCCATGGAACATAATCCACAAAAATCCTTACGTCTGGAAAAAATCTGGCAGCTGAAATTACTGCTTGGCAAAAACAGTCAACTGGCGCGTAAAAAAGACAAGCAACCTGACACCAGTTTTTTACCGCGTCAATTTAACTAAGCACAGAGCATCAAGATCGGGAAGAGAAGCATGAGTTTTGATCGCAATACGCCCATCGCCTTTCTGGGTATGGGCTTAATGGGCACACGCATGGCAGCACGTCTGATTCATGCCGGTTTTCGGGTCGCGGTCTGGAACCGCACTGCTGCTGCCTGTGAGGAACTGCTGGACATGGGTGCTGAAGCACTGGCCCTAGAAAAGATTGGTCAATATCCGGTAATTTTAAGCTGCCTGGCCGATGACAATGCAGTCCAAGCCGTTTTTGAGCAGATTCAGCCGCATTTACAGGCCAAGCAAGTGATTGTGGATTTCTCCAGCCTGTCTGTGGATAAAACCCTGACACTGGCTGAACAGGCAGCCCGTCAGCAGGTGAAGTGGATTGATTCACCAGTGTCGGGCGGCACAGCGGGCGCAGAACAAGGCACCCTGGTGATCTTTGCCGGCGGTGATGCCGCCACCATTGAAAAACTGACCCTGATTTATAATGTGCTCTCACAGCGCGTGACCCGTATGGGCGCCAGTGGCACCGGACAGGCCACCAAAATCTGCAACCAACTGATTGTCGCGGCCAACAGTACCCTGATTGCCGAAGCTGTCGCGCTTGCAGCTCAAGCTGGGGTAGACACCACTTTACTGGCACCCGCACTGGCCGGTGGATTTGCTGACTCCAAACCGTTTCAGATTCTAACCCCGCGCATGGCCAGTCATAGCTTTGAACCGGTGCAGTGGAAAGTCCAGACCCTGTCCAAAGACCTGAACAATGCCCTGACCCTGGCTGCGCATTATCAGCTGAATATTCCGGTGGCACAGCAGGCTTTGCAACAACTGCAAGCGCATCAGGCCAAAGGCTTTGCGGAAGCAGATTTATCCACGGTCATTCAACAGGTGGAACAGACCACTTAATTTCACCCTTTGCACAGGGAATGCAGGACATTGTTTATGACGAAACTTGCCGTAAATCTTTCTATGATTTTTACTGAAGTGCCGCTACTTGAGCGCTTTGCACTGGCCAGACAACACGGCTTCCAGCATGTTGAAATCCAGTTTCCGTATGAACTGAGCATTGCGCAGATTCAAAGCCAGCTAACCTTGCATGAACTGACGCTGTGCCTGATTAATGTTCCGGCCGGAGATTTAATGCAAGGCGGCAACGGGCTGGCCGGTGTGCCGGGCAAGGAAATCGAGTTTCGTCATGCCGTTGAACAGGCCATTGAATACGCGGTTGCACTCAAAGTGCCAAGTGTCAATATTCTGGCTGGTAAACAGCCCCAGGATGCCGATCTGCTGCCTTGCCTCAGAACACTGGCCGAGAACCTGAAAATGGCCAGCCATATGCTTAGCAGCCAGCAGATCCAGCCGGTAATGGAAATGATTAATGGCACCGACATGCCGCGCTTTTTAGTACAGAACATTGCCCAGGCCCAAGAGATGCTTGAAGCGGTGCAACATCCGGCGCTAAAAATGCAGTATGACTGCTATCACATGGCCATGATGGGTGAAAACGTACTGGAAGGACTGATCGAGAATATCCAACAGATTGGCCATATCCAGTTTGCCGACTGCCCGGGTCGTCATGAACCGGATACCGGCGATATTGCCTTTGCGGAAGTGTTTGACTGGCTCAAACACAGTAACTATGCAGGCTATGTGGCGGCGGAATATCGACCGAGCAAAGATTCAGCAAATTCCTTTGCGTGGAAAAACAAATACTTTGCCGAATATCAATAATTCGGCACTGTCATAGATTTGAAATTTAGGCTCAAAGCCGCTATATTAGACAATGAATAATTGTCAGGAAATTATACCCTTTATGAATTTGGAACCATCGCCCGGCGCTTCTAATTCTCACGATCTCGCAATGACTTCCCCAAACAATGACGTACACGCTTGCCTGCAAGTTGTGCGCGATGCCCTTGAAGATGTAAAAGCCAAAGAAATTGTTGAGCTTGATGTTAGCAGCATCAGCAATGTTGCAGATGCTATTGTGATTGCTAGCGGCACCTCAACCCGTCATGTTAAATCTCTTGCTGATAACGTTGCTGAAGAAGCACGTAAAGCAGGCTTCCGCCCGATTGGTATGGAAGGTGAACGCGATGCTGAATGGATCTTGATTGATCTGGGTATCGTGGTGGTACATGTCATGCTTCCAACTGCCCGTAAGTTCTACGACCTAGAAAGCTTATGGCGTACAGCACCTGAATCTGTAAACTAAGATTTCCCAAAAAGCGACCTGAAGGTCGCTTTTTTATTGGGTCAAAATAAGAGCTGGTCACAGCTGAATCCAGACACCGACTGATTTTTCCACTTCCCAATAGCTGAACTTAAACCTCTCGGCAGTGCTTCTCGATCTCCCCCCAACCCAAAGATTGAATCGTATGTAATAAAAGATTCTATTTAGTCACAGATATAAAAAATCCCCCTCAATCGAGGGGGATTTTGAACGCGGGTATCGGACGTCTTAGTGACCCGTACCGTTAATCGCTTTGGTCATGTCTTCAACCACTTTCTTGGCATCACCGAAGACCATCATAGTCTTGTCGTTATAGAACAGGTCATTGTCCAGACCTGCATAACCAGTCGCCATTGAGCGCTTGATCACCATAATGGTACGTGCTTTATGTGCTTCCAGAATTGGCATACCGTAAATTGGCGAGTTTGGATCGTCTTTGGCTGCCGGGTTGACTACGTCGTTGGCACCTATCACCAATACCACATCCGTTGCCGGGAAGTCCGAGTTAATCTCGTCCATTTCCAGAATGTCTTCATACGGCACGTCGGCTTCAGCAAGCAAGACGTTCATGTGACCTGGCATACGACCCGCCACCGGGTGAATCGCAAAACGCACCGTTACACCCTGCTCTTTCAGCAAGTTGGCCAGTTCTTTCACCGCATTTTGCGCACGGCCTTGTGCCATACCATAACCCGGCACAATCACCACGCTGTCCGCATTGGACATTAAGAAGCCAGCATCATCTGCAGAACCTGAACGGTAGTTACGCTGTACCTGCTCACCCGCACCTGCGGTAGGCGCTGCCGCCCCACCCATCGCACCACCAAACAAAACGTTGATGATTGAACGGTTCATGGCTTTACACATGATGTACGACAGAATTGCACCTGATGAACCAACCAGTGAACCCGCCACAATCAGCATGTTGTTTTCCAAGGTAAAACCAATCCCTGCTGCCGCCCAGCCCGAGAAGGAGTTGAGCAGTGATACCACCACCGGCATGTCGCCACCACCGACTGGGGCAATCCAGACCCAGCCAAAGGCTAAAGCCAGTGCGGTCATGGCCCAGAACGAGGTCATGCTACCGCTTAAGAAGAAGTGAATCCCAAAGCCCAGCATGGCAATGAAAATCAGTGCCTGAACCGGTTTAACCCAGCCACCCGAAATGGTCTTGGCCCATTTTTTCGCTGCCAGTTTACCGTAAGCAAATACCGATGCAGTAAAGGTAATCGCACCAACAAAACAGCCCACGAACAATTCAAACAAATGCACTTTGCTCATTTCATGGAAGCTGACGCCATTGGCTGCCAACAGCTCTGGACCCAGTTCAACCAGCTTGTTGTTATGAATAATCGCTGCAATTGCAATTAACACCGCTGCCAGACCGACCAGTGAGTGCATCAGTGCTACGGTTTCTGGCATTTGCGTCATCGGTACGGTACGCGCACGGGCAATCCCGACAATGGCACCCAGAATCATCGCCCCCACAATCATCCAGATAACCGGATGATCCGCCACAAAGAAGGTAGTCAATACGGCAATCGCCATGGCGATCATGCCGTAACGGTTACCAGCAATCGCCGTTTTTGGCCCAGACAGGCCTCGTAAAGTTAAAATAAAGAGGACAGCCCCAATCAGGTAGAACCAATCCGCATAGTCTCGAATAAATTCCATCAATTAGCCCTCTTTTTTCTTTTGTTTTGGTTTAAACATTTCCAGCATACGCGCAGTCACTGCGAAGCCACCGAAAATATTAATACTGGCCAGGAATACTGCAATCGCACCAAGTACGCTCACCACGTTAATGCTCTGGAACTGCACATTGGCATCCACACCTAACACAGGCAAGCCGACCGTTTGAATCATCGCCCCCACGATAATGATCGAAGACAGCGCATTGGTTACCGCCATCAGTGGCGTATGCAATGCAGGTGTAACCCCCCAAACCACGTAGTAACCTACGAAAATGGCCAGGACAAAAATTGTAATTGTTTCAACCATGACTGTTCTCCTTAACCTCGTTTCAACAGCACTTGGCCGCCGTGCGTAACCAGTAGGGCTTTTTGAATTTCATCGTCCTGACTGATGGCAAAATTCTTTTCACTATCAAAAAGGGTTTCCACAAAATTCAGCACATTACGTGCATACAGCGCCGATGCTTCAGTAGAGACCGTTGATGGAATATTCGGAATACCGAGAATTTTCACGCCGTTGTCAGTCACCACGGTTTCACCGCATTGAGAGCCTTCAACGTTACCGCCCGTTTCTACCGCCATATCCAGAATGACTGAACCCGGTTTCATCTTGGCCACAGTTTCTGCCTTGATTAAACGTGGTGCATCACGACCTGGTAACAGCGCTGTGGTAATCACGATGTCAGCATTGGAAACAGCTTTATCGACAATGATGGCCTGATCTTTGATGTACTGTTCGCCCGGCATCCAGCCATAGCCGTTTTTAGCAGCATCAGCAGCTTTTTGCTGTTCTTCTTCAGACATCGGCACGTCTAGCCATTTCCCGCCCAGAGATTCAACCTGATCTTTGGCAGTTGGACGCAGGTCAGTGGCTTCTACCACCGCACCCAGACGTTTTGCGGTCGCAATCGCTTGCAAACCGGCAACCCCCACCCCCATGATCACGACACGGGCAGGTTTGACTGTCCCTGCTGCGGTCATCAGCATCGGGAACATACGCTGGTATTCAGCTGCAGCCAGCAATACCGATTTATAACCGGCCAGGTTGGCTTGTGAGGACAGCACATCCATGTTTTGCGCACGGGACAGGGTCCGTGGCAATAATTCCAGAGCAAATGCAGACACCTGCTGTGCAGCAAATTGGTCAAGTTCAGTATTGCGGTATGGGTCAAACATTGCCACTACGGTAGAGTTAGGAGCAAGTTTTTGAATTTCTTCACCTTTCGGCGCGCGAACTTTCAAAATCATTTGACTGCCGGTATAGGCATCATCTGTAATTTTGGCACCCACGTGCTCATAGGCGCTATCGATATAGGCAGCTTTTAAGCCTGCACCACGTTCAATAACCACGCTATGACCCGCGTTGATCAACTTCTTTACTGTCTCTGGCGTTGCAGCGACACGATTTTCACCGACGACAGTTTCGGTTGGGATTCCGATCTGCATGAGCGTTCCTCAAGCTAATTTTTCTTAAGTAAACATCGCCAAAACGATGCTTCCCCTCAGGTTATGTCCTTGTTGAATTTTTGGATTCTAATTGAACTTTTTTAAATTACCACCCAATATTTATTTAATAAATACCCATATTTTGAACTGATGATTCATAAAAAGAAGGGTGGCAGATATAATTGATCAGTTTAGCTTTCTATTCTTCATGGCGCCGCTCTGGAAATAAGGTGTATAAATTATCAGCACAGCTCCTGACTTTTTACAGCGAATTGCGTCCTGTTTTGTTTTTTCTTTCCTTAAAATTGATTGTTTTGACAAATCTTATCGTGTAGTGCCGGCTTACAACAGGCTGATAAATACCAATAATGAACGGCTTTTTCGCAGCAAAAAATGAACATCCAGTTCATGATTGACTGAAATGACATCTTAATCACAGAAGAATCCGGGAGAAATTGGTCAAAACTGCCCAATGTTCGGGCAGAAAAGTAAATCCTGCGGCAAATGCACCGATTGGCTAAATGATTTCCTGCCCGCTGATCTGGCCTCAACCGATACATCTGACGGTGAAAGCGCGATAAAAAATTAAAAGTTTTTTTATTGATCATTTTGCCTGATGATGAATAAAGCAGCACAACTGCTTAAATTTGCGTATTTTGCACTATTTTTGTGCAATAACTGCCCGCAAGGCTTCAATAGAGCTTTGCCTGAAATAAACCATCTTAAAATTTTCATAAAATGAGAATAAAGCCTATCTTTACACATTCATTTCTTCGAGCAGACAGCTTATACTCAACGCATGAAAATCTGGTGACACCTGCCCTCTTGATTAAATTGCTCTGAATATGTCCATTTCCTTGACCAGAACGCAGTTAGGTTCACTGTTTGCACTATGCGCGGCCTTTTTATTTAGCACCAAAGCTATTTTTATCAAGCAAGCCTACGCACTTTCACCTCTGGTGGATGCCACCACCTTAATGACCCTACGGATGGCCAGCGCACTGCCGTTTTTCCTGCTGATCTGCTGGTTTAACCGGCATCGCAATACCCAGATTCAGCTGCGCGAATGGATACTGCTCGTGGCTGCCGGGCTGCTCGGCTATTATTTTGCCAGCTGGCTCGACTTTCTGGGGCTCATGTTTATTAGCGCCTCACTGGAACGGATTATCCTGTTTCTGTATCCCACCTTAACCGTTCTAGCCAGCAGCCTAATTTACAAGCAGCGCTTAAGCCTGAAAACGATACTGGCCTTGCTGCTCAGTTATGGCGGAACGGTGCTGGTGATGCTACAGGAACAGCAAAACATGCCAGATGGCCATTCCTTCTGGCTTGGTACCAGTCTGGTATTTGCCAGTGCAGTGGCTTTTGCTGCCTATTTGCTGGTGACGCCGCGGCTGATCCAGAAATTTGGCGGCTGGAATTTTACTGGCCTGGCGCTGAGTGTGGCCTGTTTCGGCACCTTGCTGCATTATCTGCTGGCCGTACCAGAGCCGCTGCAACGGCTGAGTCAATTGCCGGGCAGCGTCTATGCCTATGGCATTGGGCTGGGCATTCTGGTCACGGTGTTACCAACCATTTTATTAATGCAAAGTATCGAACGCCTGGGAGCCGCTCATTCGGCCATGATCGCTTCTATCGGCCCGATTCTGACCATTGTGCTGGCCACTCTGTTTTTAGATGAATATTTAAATGCCTGGCAATGGCTGGGTTGTGCCCTCAATATCATTGGGGTAATGATGATTAGCTTGTCCAAGAAAAAGCTGATGACCTGATCCCATGATCAGTCAGCTCAGCCTGTTCCGGACTGCTGTGCATGTGTCTTGCACATGCAAAAAGGATGTTGCAAATGGTGGTCTTTGGCCGTCATGCTCAGTATTGCCGAAGATGCGATTGAATGAATTAACCTGAACTGGACCTTGTATGAATACCTCTCCCGATATTAGTCAGGATAAAACCCTGCTCTGGCTTATGGCGCTGGCTTGTGGTCTATGTGCAGGGGCCAACTATTATTGCCAGCCGCTGATTAACTCGATTCATACTTATTTTCAGGTGCCGGAATCCCAAGTCGCGCTCACGGTGACGTTTGCCCAGGTGTCCTATGCGCTGGGGCTGTTATTTATTGTGCCGGTTGGCGATACCGTCAATAAAACCAAATTCATTCCACTGCTGATGTTTCTGGCCGCGTTTGGCCTGTTTCTATGTGCTTTTTCAGTGAATCTGCCAATGCTCTGGATTGGCACCATCATGACCGGACTATTTTCCGTGGCCGCGCAGATTCTGATTCCGTTTGCCACCATGTCGGTCAAGCCGGATAAAATGGGCGAAGTGGTCGGACTACTGATGAGTGGTTTACTGGTCGGGATTTTACTGTCGACCAGTCTGGCCGGACTGTTGTCCAATTTATATGGCTGGCAGCTGATTTATATCATCAGTGGCGTGTTGATGATGGGACTGGCGATTATTCTGAAAAAACGCTTGCCACATATTCCGACGGTGCGTATGGCCTATGGCAAAATCCTGCATTCGATGCTGCAACTGATCCGCCAGGAAAAACGGCTGGTCTATCGCGCCCTGATTGGTGCCAGTGCCTTTGCCGCCATGAGCGTGCTGTTTTCCACCATTGCGGTGTTACTTGGCTCCTCTTTTGGCCTGCCAGATGTCGCAGTCGGTTTAGTCACCTTAATTGGGGTATTTGGCGCACTCTCTACCAAAAAAATTGGCAAAATTGCCGACCGGGGTCATGGCAAACTGATCACCTGGGCCGGACTCTCTTTATTGGCGGTCAGCTGGAGTTTCCTGTATTTCGGCGCGCAGTATTTATGGAGCTATATTATTGGTTTTGGCCTAATTAACCTGGGACTGGCCAGTGTGCATACCAGTAACCAGAACGTGATTTTCCATTTACGCCCCGATGCCAAATCACGCCTGAATGCAGTCTATATGACCAGCTATTTTATTGGCGGCGCCTGCGGTTCTGCACTGGGCATTTACGCCTGGCATCATGGCGGCTGGAACATGAGCTGTCTGGTTGGTTTAACCCTGGTGCTCTGCTCGGCCTGTTTTGCCTGGTTAGATCAGCAACATCTGCGCCGCCAGCAACTGGCTTAAAACTGTATAAATCGTGCAGGCAGGTTTAAGACACCTGCACCATCGGATAATGCGGCTGGGCCGAATCAATACTGGCCGGATATTCCAGCAGAATCTGAATAAAGGATGGAATTAAGGCAGCAAATATACTGGTTGCCCCAGCCAGAATGTCACGGTTTAACAGGCTGTTATAGTTGGCACCGCCGCTGGCAAACTGGTGACGCAGACTGTCAAAGCGTTTAAATACCGCCATCAGCAAAGCCACCGACTGTTTATTTTGCAAGGTCTGTTGCAGATCAAGCTGCTCTTGTGCAGCGCGCTGCTGCCATTCATCGCGTGTGAGCTGTAAATGCTGATAGGCCCAAAATTCCGGATGGGTATACGGGTGTGCCAACAGAGCCTGAATCTGCTGCTGGTATTTTTCCCATAACACATAATCAATTTTTCGGGTTTCATCCTGCTGGTGCAGAAGCTGAAAAAACTGCTGTAACTGCGCAGCGGGTGGACTGGCCGCATCTTCACGGTAAATGGCCTGAAAGGCAATCCATAAACTCATAAATTTAAAATCCAGCTCCTGATCCAGACTCAGGGCTTTTTTAAACCAGCTCAGGCTGCGCTGTATTTTCAGATTAAAATGCACCGAATTTTCATTCTTTTTACTGCGGTAAATTTCCTCAACCACCAGCATCTTTGTTATCCTTTTTCTTGTCTTACTGCATCAATGTAATAGTTTTTCTATTTTCTCTCAACCTTTTGATCTTTCAATTTATTTATTACCCATCTATTTTCCAGCAAAAATAAATCTGAGTATTTTCCTTTTATTTAAATAAAATAAATAAAAATCTGAAAGCTTAAAATATATTTAAAACACATTTTATCAAACTATCTATGAGAATAAAGAAATGTAAAGTTATATATAAAATCACGAAAAATGTAATTACACAAAAGATTACATTCTTAAAAATCCTATGTAGGACAGCCAATTAAAAATTCCGGCTTAAAATCACCGCTTACAACTAAATAAGATGTAACAGAGCCAGGGTTTTTCATGAGATGTTTCATGTTAAAAAGAAGCTATCTGTTTTTCTCAGATGATTTCAGCGCGCTAGCGATAGCGTCGATATCTATAAAAGAGGTGTTCAAATGCAAAATCAAAACAATGGTTCAAACCAACAGCAACAGCAGCCTCAACAGCAAGGCAATCAGCAGCAGCAACAAGACCGTCTGCAGCAACAGCAACCTCAACAACAGCAAAATAACCAGCAACAAGGCAATCAGCAACGCCAGCAAGATCAACAGCAGCAACAGCCTCAACATCAGGGCAACCAGCAGCAACAACAAAACCAGCAACAGCGCCAGCAAAATGATCAGCAACAGGATCAGCTGCGCCAACAACAGCAACAGGATCAGCCTGGCCAGCAACAAAACCGCCAGCAGCAACAGCAACAACCGCAGCAATATGGTCAACAACGCCATAACCAGAATGCGCAGCAGCAAAACAATCTCTTAGATGATGAAGATATGTAAAACCATTTTTTGTTTTTCACTTATTTTTATTATAAATAATCGAAGGAGATGATCATGGTCAACAATGCAAATGATCCACATGGGTACTGGCGTGACAACTATGCAGACCGCCCTTACTACAATGATTTTAAAAGAGATATTCCAGATATCGATTATGATCGGGACTTATCTTCTGCTTATGATCTCGGTACGCGCGCCCGTAGTGAATATGGCACAGATCGCGACTTTGAAAGTTCTGAAGGCGACCTGAAACAGCGCTGGGAAGAGTTTAAAGCAGATTCTCGCTTAAAATGGGAACAGGCCAAGCATGCGATTAAAGATGCTTGGGATAGAAACTAGATTACCCTCAGTCTGGTTCTAATACGGTTCAGAGTTATAGGTCATTATGACCTATAACTTTTTTATATCTAAGGGTTTTATCTCTGCAGATTTTCTATTTTGGGTTGTCTATTTGATTTATATATTCCTATTATTTTTGCTTGACTACTTCAATAATACTCTGACTAATTGCCCGCGACAGCTGTTCCAGTTTTTTCTTTTTGGTGCCATTAAATACACAGCGATAATGATGCAGTTTATTCTGATACGAAATACAGTAAAAAAATGTTCCGACCGGTTTTTCCTTAGTTTCAGAGCCACCACGTTTTAATAAACCGGTACAACCAACAAAAATATCAGAATCAATGATCTGTTTGGCTTTTAAAACCAGCTGTTCTGTCACTTCGGCAGATTCAGGAGAGTATTTCTCCAGGAATTTCTTTGAAATTTTTAAAATACTGACTTTTAAATTGGCGTCATAACAGACCAGGCTGCCATTTAAAATATCGCCTGAATTTTTATTTAATGAAAAACGATAGGCCAGATACCCTGCCGAAGCACTTTCAATAAAGGTGACTTTTAATTTCTTTTTGGCAAGTAACTGGCAGCATTTATTCATTTATACCCATCCTGAATATAATTATTCCTTCCGATTTAAACATAGCTCTTTTTCAGTGCTTTTTTCTGAAAAGTAACATTTCATTTATTTTTTTAAAACTAAAAATATAACCCTCTGATTTTTATACCTATAGGTTAATTGCCCATATACATACTTTACATGAAGCCACACAACTCAGGCTTAAGTTTACAGCCAACTAGATTACTGTTTTCTAGGGTTAAATCATGGAGCAGAATAATGCCAACGGTCGTCAAACAAAGATTATTAGACATACTCAATGATGTGCCTGAAACCTATTTTGATCTGGTGTCCTTTTATTTAGATGCCGATATTGCTCCCACCGCCAAACAACAAAAAGCCCTGTTCAGTTTAAAACATGAAATTGAAACCCTGCCGTTGGCCCTACCCGATTTCCCTCGCCAGCTGGATCAGCTGGAGCACTGGATGATCCAACATGAACAGCAAGCCCAGCTCGAATTTGAATATTATTTAAAGCGCCGTGCCTGGGGACAGCCACGCGAATATTTTCACTGCCTGTCCGATGCTTATGAGTTTCTGATCAAGATTGCCCCGACCCAGCGTGCGCAGGCAGCCTGGCTCTACAGTTTTAGCCAGCACTGGGATGACCGGCGCTATACCGAGCTGATTCAGCTGTATCTGCAAGCTCTGGCCTATGGTCACACGCAGCAGCATCTGCTGTATCAGTTCAATGCACTGCTTGAAACCCTGCAGCTAGATAACTTTATACTCGGTCTGGAAGATGGCTATTTTCATCAGGCTGCAATTCAGCTGGCACTGGCGTACTGCCCTACCGATTTCATGCCTTTGACCTTAGGGTTTCATATTGGCAAACACCTGTGCTCGCTGCATCAGCTGATCATTGCGCATGAACTAAAAGAACTCGGTATTCACACCCGCTGTTTTCAGCCACAGCAGCGTTCAACATCACGGCATACGCCTGTGCTACATGCCATTGCCAGTCTGGCCCCGGACGAAAAACAGCAGGCTCAATATCTGCGCCTGATTCAGCTGGGCTATGCCTTAAGCCAGCAAGGCATGAACGAAGAAAAAATCCTGCAGCGGCTGCATCTGCACGACATTATCCAGAAAATTTTCCAGCATAAAGCCCTGATGGGCAAATTCATTCATGACAATAAATGTATTTTTACCAACCGCAGCATCAACCAATGGCTGGAAACCGTCGAAGGCGTGGATGGTTTTATCCAGCAGCTGCTGGAAACCGACTGGATCCGTTTAGGTCAGGACCCGGAGCAGAGTAAATTCTGGCGTCTGATTCATCAGCAGGAAAGCCAGATGTTCGGGCTGTTTAACCGTACCGAACAGCAGTTTATTTATGACTGGATTCTGGGAGATGCCGCAGTACAGCATCCTGCCCCATCTGCGCTGCAAAGCACGTCGGACCATTTTAAAACCAGCGACCACTTTAATTATATGGCCGAGCTGGAGCTGGAAGAAATTCAGCTCAAATACGCCCAGGCCTCATCTTTTGACGACAAAATCCGGCAGCTATTGCCTTATTTGGCCCCGCATAAATCTGCCAGCGATGCCGGACGCTGGTGTACCCAGCAATACAGCCAGGCCCTTTTCCCGGCGCTGTCGCAGGCGCTCGACCCAATGCATCATAAAAGTTAATTACGGAGAACAGCAACAATGAAAAAAGATCAACAACCGAGTGAAATGGCCGGCGCAGATGCGGCAAACCGACAGAACAGTAATGATAAATCCGTTCAATTAGACCCGTATCGCAGTGATGCGACACAACAGGCGCTCACCACCAATCAGGGCGTTAAAATTGCCGATAACCAGAACAGCCTCAGAGCTGGCATTCGCGGGGCCACCCTGCTCGAAGATTTTATTTTTCATGAAAAAATGACCCACTTTGACCATGAACGGATTCCGGAGCGTATTGTGCATGCGCGTGGCACCGGTGCGCATGGTTATTTTGAAGCCTATCCAGGCAATGAAAAATATACCAAAGCCCATTTTCTAACTACCCCAGAACATAAAACGCCAGTCTTTGTACGCTTCTCGACCGTACAAGGGCCGCGCGGCTCGGCAGATACGGTACGCGATATTCGCGGCTTTGCCATCAAGTTCTATACCCAGGAAGGCATTTATGACATGGTCTGCAACAATGCCCCGGTGTTCTTTATTCAGGATGGCATGAAATTCCCGGATTTTGTGCATGCCTTAAAACCGGAACCGGATACCGAAATTCCAACCGGTGCCAGTGCACATGACACCTTCTGGGACTTTGTTTCGCTGGTGCCAGAAAGCTCACATGCGGTGATCTGGGCCATTTCCGACCGTGGTATTCCAAAAAACTTCCGTAGTATGCAGGGCTTTGGCGTACATACCTACCGCTTTATTAATGCCGAAAACAAATCGGTGTTTGTGAAATTCCACTGGACCCCGAAACAGGGTATGGCCGCCTTGGTCTGGGATGAAGCACAGAAAATTGCCGGGAAAGACCCGGATTATCATCGCCGCGATTTGTATCAGGCCATCGAGAACGGTTTCTATCCGGAATGGGAACTGGGTGTGCAGATTGTGGAGCAGGAAGATGAAATGAGCTTTGACTTCGACCTGCTTGATCCGACCAAGCTGATTCCGGAAGAACTGGTGCCGGTCATTCCGATTGGCCGGATGGTGCTCAACCGCAATATTGACAATTTCTTTGATGAAACCGAACAGGTCGCCTTCTGTCCGGCGCATATTGTGCCGGGAATCGACTTCACCAATGATCCACTGCTGCAGGCGCGGATTTTCTCCTATACCGATACCCAGCTCAGCCGTTTAGGGGGTCCGAACTTCCATCAGCTGCCGATTAACCAGGCGGTGTGTCCGTTTCACAATAACCAGCGCGATGGCATCCATCAGAGCCGGGTTCATCGCGGTCAGGCGGCGTATCAGCCCAACTCGATTGACAATGACTGGCCACGAGAAACCCCACCCGCAGCCAAAGGTGGCGGTTTTGAAAGCTATCAGGAACGCATTGACGGGCATAAAATCCGTCAGCGCAGTCCATCCTTTAGCGATCACTTTTCGCAGGTGCGTCTGTATTTCAAAAGCCTGAGCCTGCCTGAACAGAAACACGTGGTCGATGCCTATGTCTTTGAGCTGAGTAAAGTGCAGCGCAAACCTATCCGTGAGCGTGTGGTGCACAATATGCTGGCCAATATTGATGCCAATCTGGCCAAAATGGTCGCCGATAAACTCGGCATTGCACTAGATGAAAGCCAGCTGCCGCCTGATCTACCCGAGGAAAAAACCTCAGCCAAGTTATCCATGACGGCATTTTTACCGCCGAATATTGAAGGCCGTAAAATCGCGGTACTGGTGCATCCTCATGCCGCCACCGACAATATTGAGCCGATTCATCAATGGGCCTTAAAAGAAAATGTGATGCTGGATTTTCTGACGCCCACCCCTGCCCCAACCACCACCATTGAAGATGACATGATTCCATCTGATGGGATGCAGCAGGCCGAACCTTCAGTGCTGTATGATGCAGTGATTGTGCTGGATGGCAACAATCTGGATGCCTTTAAGCGCGATGGGGTGGCCTGCCATTATGTGATTGAAGCCTATAAGCATTTAAAACCGGTGGTACTGTTAGGCGATAAAGCCGAGCTGCTGGAGCATCTGCGATTGCCGGCAGATGAAGGCGTATTTAGCGATGCCAGTTTCCAGAATGTGGCGGAAGGCTTTAAAGAAGCGATTCGTCACAACCGGGTCTGGGCACGTGAAGCCATTGCAGAATCTATTCCGGCTTAATTGTTCTGAACTCATACAAGCTGAATCAACAAAAGGGAAGCCAATGGCTCCCCTTTTGTTTGAATAGATGGATGAGATTCAGATTAAAACTTGATGTACATAGTGCTTTCCTCTCACCTTAATCTGCAATCTGCGCCGTTTGATACCGCTCCAGCTCCTTGTCACTCGAGATCTGTGGAGGGGCTGCAATATCCAGCGGTTCTAAGCTCATTAAGGGCACTTTGATCTTCTTTCCCTTTGGGGTCTTCGGCTGATCTTCATCAACGGTAATTTTCTGAATAAATGTCGCCAACCAGAGTATAAACTCTTCTTTATTGCTGCTTTTCGGCACAATGCTCAAGTCCAGTTTCAGCTCGTTGGCATATAAAGGGTTGACCATCAGCTCATTAAAGTCGATGCAATTGACCAATAATTTAAGACGTGTTTTTTTGATTTCAGCACGCAGCTCAATCATTAACATATTTAAATCATTGATAATATCTCCTCTAAAGTCCTTATTTTGCTCGACATTTCTATATATTATTTCAGCAAGTTTAATATACTGAGGCATACGATCATCCATTTATTATTCTGAATATAGTAATATTGAAGGATTTTGCGTAATTTTATGTAGTATTTAATAGGTATTTTGCAAGAAAAATGCTTCTTGTTACATTGGAATTACATATTTTTTTAAACAAATCAAAGAATAACTATAATTTGTGAATTGATTGTCAATTTTTCCAGTGAATTAATTTTATTATTTTTATTCTAGCTGGGAAGATTATATATGTATTTTGATTATATATTCTAATTGAATTTAAAGATCATTTTCGGGAGTATTCATTTAATTTATAAAATAACTTAAACTTAATATCAATAATTATAATTTATATTTTAACAATATAACAGTTAAAATAACAGCAGGCTAAAATATGGATATTCACCCGCACGCCTGCGGACAGCCAACAACAATCTTTTTTCGTCAGCCGGATTTTGTGCTACTATCTCGCCCCTGCACGCCCAGTGGATGTGAGTAAAACCCTCTGCCTTGTGCTGCCCGATTTGTGCGAATAGCGCCTCAGTTTTGTTTCCCGTCGTTGCAAGGTTTGCTGTTGAATGTCAAATGTAAATACGCTTGAAAATATCCAACTGCCAAGAATTTCCGTGGCCCCGATGATGGATTGGACAAACAAATAAATATTATTTTTTAAAAACAATGATTTACTATTATTATAAATTTTAATGGCGTAAATTTGGTGTAAAAACAATTGGTAAGTCAAATGCTTACCAATTGTTCAATCGAATTATTAGTTAAGCACACGTCCAAGCATTCGACAAAGTCTCCGCCTGCTTCATCACCAACTCAATCGCCTCAGCTGCCTTGTCAGGTGGATACTTCCAACGCTGCAAAGTACGACGTACTAATATTTTCAGCTGAGCACGCACACTATCCCGAACCTGCCAATCAACTGTCGTTGATTTCCGCAACTTCTCGGTAATTTCGCGGGCGATCTGCTTCAGCGTATCGTCTCCAAGCTCTCTGACCGCACTTTCATTATTGGCTAAGGCATCGTAGAAGGCGATTTCATCTGGATTCAAGCCAAGTGAAGCTTCACGCTGCATTTCTGCCTGAAACTCTTTTGCCATTTGAATGAGTTCTTCAATGACCTGAGACGTTTCAATCGCTCGGTTATTGTATTTCCTCAAGGTTTCCTGCAAACGGTCAGAGAAGCGTTTTTCCTGTACTACATTGTTTCTAGTCTTTGCCTTAATGCCATCATTGAGTAACTTTTCCAACAGTTCAACTGCCAAGTTACGGTATGGCATCTGCCGTACATCTTCTAAGAACTCATCTGAAAGCAAGCCAATATTAGGTTTATCTAAACCACACATTGCAAAGACATCTGTTACACCATCAGCAATGACAGCATTATCCAGAATCTGTTTTAGCGTACTGTCCTTTTCCGCTTGCGACAGTTTACGATCTACAGAGGTATGCTTGCTAATAACCGCTTTAATGGCTGAGTAAAAGGCAATTTCTTTGTGCAGGTTCTTCGCTTCATCCAAGGTGCTGCATAAAGAGAAGGCTTTATTGATTGCCAAGACTAAATCAAGAAAACGCTTTTTACCATCCTTCAAGCTCAGCACATAGTTGGCTGCGGGGATAATCAGTCGGTGTGCCTGAGTTTCATAAGCACTTAAATCAATGCCTACCTGTTCATTGGTTTTGGCAAACATTCCTCGTATTGCATCCATCTTTTCAGCGAGAACTGCATAGGCTTCTTCTGCACGTAAAGTCGGCTCACCTTTCCCTTTGGCATCAGTATAGGTTTTTAAGGCTTGCTTCAATTCATTAGCAATGCCGATATAGTCGACAACTAGTCCACCCTGCTTATCTTTAAAGACACGGTTCACACGTGCAATGGCCTGCATGAGGTTGTGCCCCTTCATCGGTTTGTCGATATACATGGTATGCGTGCATGGTGCATCAAAACCTGTAAGCCACATATCTCTGACAATCACTAATTGCAAAGGATCGTTTACGTCCTTAAAGCGTTTCTCAAGGCGTTTTTTAGTTTGCTTATTGTAGATATGCGGCTGTAATAATGGTTTATCTGAAGCTGAACCCGTCATCACAATTTTGATTTTGCCTTTTTCAGGATCAGGGTCATGCCAATCTGGACGTAAGGCAATAATCTCATTGTAAAGGTGGACACAGATCTCTCGGCTCATGGTCACAATCATACCTTTACCCGCCGTCGCTTCAGTACGAGCTTCAAAGTGTGCGACTAAATCCGCAGCAATCTGTTTCAGCCGTGGTGTGGCACCCAGCAGCTTTTCTAGTCGGCTCCACTCACTTTTAGTCTTTTCTCGGTTACCAACATCTTCTTCATCTTCTACAACCTCATCGACTTGATCAGATAGCTCTTCGATTTCAGCCTGATTAATATCTAGCTTTGCCAAGCGTGACTCGTAGTAGATTGGGACGGTTGCACCATCATCGACGGCATCCTGAATATCATAGATGGAAACATAATCACCAAAGACAGCTCGGGTGTCTTTATCTTCACTCGAAATCGGGGTTCCAGTAAAGCCAATAAAAGCAGCATTCTTTAAAGCATCTCGCATGTGCTTGGCATAGCCAAACTTGTACGTGCCATCATTACCTAGTTTTGCTTTCAAACCATATTGGCTACGATGTGCTTCATCTGACATCACCACAATATTGTGGCGTCCATTCAATAATGGATGCTCACTCTCACCTTCCAGTAATGCAAACTTTTGCACTGTGGTAAAGATGATGCCACCTGACTCACGTTCAGCTAAAAACTTTCTCAGCTCATCACGGTTATTGGCTTGAACTGGCGTTTGTTTTAATAAATCTTGAGCATTGCTAAAGGTTTCAAACAACTGTCCATCTAAGTCATTACGGTCAGTGACGATTAACAAGGTTGGGTTGTGCATGGCAGGCTGCTGTAATAGCTTGCCTGCATAGCAGCACATGGAGATACTTTTACCCGAGCCTTGGGTATGCCAAACAACGCCTGCTTTCTTATCCCCATTCGGATTGGCTGCTGCAATGGTCGCTTGTACGGCTTCCCTAACCGCATGGAACTGATGATAGCCTGCAATTTTCTTAATGGTCTTTTCGCCATCTGTTTCAAACAACACAAAGAATCGAATGTAATCTAGGAACAATTCTCGATCAAAGAAGCCTCGAATAACTGTCTCTAACTCCCATTCTAAAGCAGGTTTATCATCTTCATTCTTGATGGTACGCCACGGTAAAAAGCGTTCCTGATTCGCCGTCAGTGAACCGACACGTGCTGTTACGCCATCACTCACTACCAAGGCTTCATTAAAAACAAACAGATCCGAGATTTCTTCTTTGTAAGTTTGTAGCTGGTTAAAGGCATCCCAGATATCTGCATTTTCATCGGTTGGGCTTTTTAGCTCTAACACGGCAAACGGAATACCATTGATAAAACAGATGATGTCTGGGCGTCGAGGTTGTTTAGTGCCTAGAATCGTAAATTGATTGACCGCAACAAAACGGTTTTGATGCACATGATTAAAGTCCACCAAGAAGGCATGATCATGTAACCAATCGTCCTGTTTCTTATAGGTGACAGGCACACCTTCCAACAACATACGGTGGAAGGCACGGTTATTGGTGACGAGATCCAAACTTTCAGGCTTGCTCAGTTTTTGCCAAACCTGCTCAAAACAGCTCGTAGGCAAGTGTGGATTTAATCGTTCAAATGCAGCATGTAAGTCTGATTCAATTAAGACTTGTTTATAGTCTTTGCGTAGGGGATTACTGCTGTCGGGCGCAATATCAATACCATGAACGACTTCCCAACCATTTTCAGAAAACCAATCTAAACATAAATTTTCTAGTTGTGTTTCATTCATGGTTAAGATTCCCCCTGTATCACAAAATCAAAAATATTATCAATAACTACTTCCCTATGAGTTTCAGGATAGTTCAACCTCCTCAAAACTAAACGGAGCTTTGCTTGCAACTCTAAGGCAAGATCATCTCTTTCTTCAAAATCAACTTCTTTATACTCTGTAATGATTTTTGCTATCTCGGAAGCAATCCTATTTATTAAATCCTTTTCTAAAGTTTCTTCTTGCTGTAAAGAATTAATCAATAATTCAAGGATCGGTGCCACATCCTGTGACTCAAGACTTGGCTTAGGTACAACAATCTCAGTATCGATACTTGGTGGGGCAATAATTATTGGTTCAGGTTGTAAGATAATAGCTTGTTTATCCTTTCTATTTTGCTCCCACTCTTCAATTAGAATATTTGAATAATCTGCAGCACCAATAAGATCAGGAAACAAACTTGCATGATGAACATTCATACGTCTCAAAAACTTTAAGCATTCTTTTTGCTGAACATTCTTGATAAAGACTTTACAAATATACTTAGCTAAAATAGCAGACTCTTCTCCCTCATCTTGTGAAGCATTCCTTAGTTCTGCATCTGGATACTCTTCGCTTCCAAGAACTTCGATCAACTTATTTTCTATTGTTGCTCCATAAGGCGAAAATGTAAAAAGCCCTGCTTGATTGACTAAACGTCCATGATCATCTTTTCGAGGTTCTAGTACTCGAATATCGCTAAAGTAATCATCATCTGAGATAGCCGTTTTATTTAGAATATAAATAGCTCTATAAGGATTATCTGTTTCCTCAGCTTCATCTGCCTTAGCGAAGGCAAAAAATAAGGCGACGTAAGGTGAATAAGTCCAATCCAACAATGGAGTTTTTAATCCATAATGCTGTCCAATTGCCCACAACTCATCATCCTCTCGCTTATCATCACTGTTAAACAAAGAGTGATCGGAAATTCTGCCTCGTATAGCTTTACGAAAAAGTCTCAACTGCTCCTCAGCCAACCCCTCATCGATGATATTTTGCTCATTAAACCTAGCTAAAGTTGGTGTTAGCCCCCAGTCATAACGTCTATGCCCACGAAAAACTAGCTCAACTCTTTTACGATTACAAAATTCTGATTCCAAAAATGAAGTGAAGTCGCTCCAATGCTCTAACTTTGTTACAGGAATACGACCATTAATCTGATCGTTCATTAAAATAAAACTATCTTTGATACTATTTTCATTCCATTCAGGAATTCTACCCCACTCATATTCCCTATATTGCTTCATAACTTATTCCAATTCCGCTCTCTTATGGATAACTACTTCACCAGAAAAAAACTTAGGTAAAATAATTTCCTTAATTGAATTTAAAGCATTATTCTCTAGATCATTAACATGAATTTTACTGAAAATTTTTTGAGAAAATTCTTCAAACTTCAAGATTAAACAACCAGGGATTTTAGGGAAGATAAGCCTTTTCAAATCTTTAGGGTAAACATGTGGTTGGGCTGCTCCTTGCTGCATCTTAGTTATTTCATTTTGCTTAATTTTTAAAAATGTATATATAGTATAGATAGATGTAGTTTCGTCCTTACTAATAAACGAACAATCAGATGCCCATATATTTTGTTGATACAAATTAACATATCCAGCATTCGCTCCAGAAGCACTAATGGTAACCACTGGGCCTTCGACATTATATTCATTATGAAAATATGCAGGTTTTAAACCACCAGCAACCACTGGGATATTCCCTGAAGATGTATTTTTTTTTGTAATATTTTTACCTTTTTTCGCTTTGGCAATTTGATCGAAAGGAATTTTCTCCCACCCCGCTGGCACTTCCCCTAACTCACTCTCAACCAACTCATCAGGAAACAGTGCTGCAGTTGCTTGTAACTCAGCAAAATCTTCTTCAGGCATTTGCTGAAGCTCTTCTTCGCTTTTGCCGCTAATAACACACATAGCAGCAAGTTCAGAATCTTTGCCTTCTTGCTTTGCCTGAATTTTGGCACGAACAACATCAAAATCAATAAACCAACTTTTAAAAATTGCTTGAGTAATAGATTCTAGTTTTTGATTTATTTTTAAGTTTAAGTTAATTTTATTGTCTAATGAGAGATATTGTTCAACAACAATATCTTGCTCTTCACGAGAAGGAAGAAATATTTCTAGATTTCTAACTGCTTCTTTAGTAATGGTCTTTGTGACAGATCCATTAGCAAACTGCTTTACATACTGCTCATTAATTTTTAAATATAAATATACATAGATGGGATTAGCTAACTTTTCATTAACCCTGATTAAAAATAAATTCATAGCCAATGATACAGGTCGTTGCAAATCAGGCATTAAGTATATTGAGCCAGCATTTGCAATTTTATTCATAATTAAGTCATTTGGATAAACCTTGGATTTTTCAAGAAAGTTATATGCATGTTCACTAATATATTTTACAGAATCATGAAAATCATTATTTTCAAAATTAGTTGTCCTTACCATTAGGGCATAATCTTCATCATCTAATAGTTCTACATTTTCCTTAAGCTTTTTATAAGCACCATTAGCATGATAATCGGTAAGTACCTCTATTAGGTCTCCCAAACGAACTTTATTATTTAACATCACATTCCTACCCAAAATTCTTGCTTAATCGCCCAATAGCCCCTTGTTCCACCAATACGCTCAAGCCAACCTGCATCTTTTAAATGATTCAAATGCTTTTTCACTGCTGACTCATTAATACTGAGCTGCTCCGCCATAGCACGATAGGAAATTTTCGGGTTCTGTTGAATTAAAATTAAAATCTCTTTTTGACGATCTGTCAGCATAGTTTCTTTGATTGAGCCACCTATTGAGCCACCTATTGAGCCACCTAATTGCTCAATCGAAGGACGGTAAAATTCCCAATCGACAAAATCACCTTGTGCTTTCAATTGAGGTTCGGCATTACCTGCCTCCAAACATAGATCTTTAATACGGGCAATACCACTGCCCCACTGCTCGATATAACCCAATTCTTTAAACACACGAGCCAAGACACGGTTACGAATCTCAGAACGACCTTGTGCCAAATCTTCTTCAGTCAGTCCATTTGGCAAACCACCCGGCGATACAATATTCAGGATGTCATCATAAATGCCAACCTTTATATCACGCCCTGCATTGCTATAGTCACGATGTAACACTGCATTCACCAAGGCTTCACGAATAGCAGGGATTGGAATTTCATAACTTTCTGTACGTTGTAACCCTAAAATTTCAGCACGTAGATGCAGATGGTTTTTGATGAATTGCTCTGTTTGCTTCAACTGACTAAATAAGTCTCCACGGTATTCTTTTTTATCCAAAAACACAGTCATGGTGGTGCCTTTAAAGCGGCTGCATTTAATCTCAACCTGCTCATAAAGCCCCAACAAAATGAGTAACCCATGACTTGGGTAATCCTGTCCATTTTGCTGAATGATCAATTTAAGATTACGCATTTTCTGCAAAGACAGTTCTTTGCCCAGCTCCGCAAAGGCTTGCTTTAAAGGCTGTAAATCGATGTCATCTAAACTGTATTGCGGATTCGGCTGCTCATCAAAAGTCTGGTTCAGACGTTGCAATTCAAGTTGCTGGATATACTCAGACGATGCTACACGATTACTTGCACCTAGACGGATATAGGTCCCCTGTGCCTTGCCTTGCGGCTTGAGATAATAAGGCAATAATGAACCACGGCTGACTTCAATCACCAGCAACTCTATGCCTTGGATATTCTCGATATAGATATACGGCAGAATGTTCGGCATACACAGTTCATTGATCATCGAAGTGATCTGATCTTGCAACTCAAAAATATCATCTTGAATACCTACGAGTTGGCGATCATCACTTACACCCACTACCAATTTACCACCACTGGTATTGGCAAAAGCAATCAGGGTCTTTGCGACCTGTTGCCCTTTCGGTAACTGCTCTTTAAATTCAAGGGTTTGACTTTCACCCTTCTGAATTTCTTGCAATAAAGGATGATCAGAACTCATAACCCAAGCCCTTTAGATTCTTTTTAATCTCACTTTCCAAGACTGCACTTTCAGCAAATTGTTCTTTGAGCTGAGCAGTCAAACGCAGCATTTTCTCAGCGAATGGCTCGCCATCATCCTCCTGCTCGACTGCACCGACATAACGTCCCGGAGTCAGTACGTAGTCGTGCTTCTGAATATCCTTTAACTCAGCAGAGAAACAGAAACCTTTCTCATCTTGATACGCTTCGCCTTCAAAATTTTCGCCTTGTTGCCAAGCATGTAAAGCATTGGTGATTTTAGCAATATCTGCATCGGTAAAGTCACGCAGTACGCGATCTCTCATATAGCCCAAATTACGGGCATCGATGAACAGAGTCTTGCCTTCACGGTTAGCTTTCTTTTTATCTAAAGACAATCCGTTCTTTTTGTCCTTGGTTAAAAACCAGATACAGGCCGGAATTTGCGTGTTGGTAAACAGTTGTCCCGGTAATGCAACAATGCATTCCACCAGATCGGCTTCGATCAGGTTCTTACGGATTTCACCTTCATTGTTGGTATTGGAACTCATCGAACCATTGGCAAGTAAAAGTGCCATGCTGCCTGTTGGTGACAGATGATGTAGCATGTGCTGCATCCAAGCAAAGTTGGCATTACCTTGTGGCGGTGTACCGTATTTCCAGCGTACATCACTTTCTAGCGAAGCATGCCACCAATCTTTGATATTAAAAGGTGGGTTAGCCATGACAAAATCAGCACGTAAGTCTGGATGCTGATCCTCTAAAAAGCTGTCTGCATTCTTTTTACCGAAATTAAAATCAATCCCGCGAATCGCCATGTTCATGGCGGCCAGTTTCCATGTGGTCGGGTTACTCTCCTGACCATAAATAGAAATATGCTTTTTCTGTTCGGAGGCTTTGTAATGCTTTTCCTGAGCATGTTGTTCAATAAACTTTTCACTGGATACAAAGAATCCGCCTGAACCCATCGCTGGGTCATACACCCGCCCTTTATAAGGCTGCAACATTTCAACAATTAAGGTGACGATACTTTTAGGCGTGTAGTACTGCCCACCTTGCTTGCCTTCAGCCAAAGCAAACTGTCCTAAAAAGTATTCGTAGACATGCCCGAGAATATCTTTACTGTGTAGACTGAGTTTTTCGCCATTATATTCAGGCTTGGTAAAACTGGTGTCAGAGAAGGTGTTGATCAGATCAAGCAGCTTGTCATTGTCCAGCTGGTACTGACCAATGCGATTCAGGATACCTTTAAGCTTTGGATTGGCTTTTTCAATTTCATCAAAGGCATTGTCAATCAGCCATGATACCGAACGCAGTTTGACATCTTGCCCTTGTTCATCCTGCCAGATGGTAGAGCCAATCGCTTGTGCTGCTGCATTGCGGATACTTAACCAACGTGCTGCTTTTGGCACCCAAAACACGTTTTTTTCTTGGTAGTAATCCAGTATTTCTAGTTCATCAGCAATAGCCTGTTGGTATTCTTCTTCACTGTCGTACTGATCGCGCGGCATGTAATAGATATTGTGATCGTCTTTTTGTGCAAACAATTCTTTGAGTTCAGATTGCCGTTCATCAAAAGCATCTGATACGTACTTTAAGAAAATCAGTCCTAAAACAATATGCTTATAGTTGGCTGCATCTAGACTGCTGCGTAATTTGTCGGCGGCTTTCCAAAGCTTGTCATCTAAGTCATTTAGAAATTTTTGTTCCAATAAATTCATTTCCATTTCCTCAATCAATGATAACCGCTTTGGTTTTATACTTAATGTTAAACAATGTTGCTAAGTTAGCATATCTGCGACCTATTAAAAGTCATGCACTTAACAAAAAAATAGAGATTAATTAAATCTTGTCATTTTAACGGGATAACTATAGCTAAAGTAGTACTTTGACAACTCCCACGACTAATACTGTCGTAAAAAAAAGAGCAACCTAGAAAGCTGCTCTTTTCCAACGAATCGACTAGTTGACGGGTCTGACTGATTGCTGCAACCCCTGCTGAATATCCTGCACAAACCCTTCATGCGAAGCTTGTTGTTCCACCGCCCGGTTCTGTTCTTGTTCAGGATAGTACTCCTCCAGTACATCTAACCCTTCCTCTATATCCGTTTCAAACCGTGCATTGGCAAAACCCTTCCTTGCCGTAAAGTCCAAAGCTTCCTGATAAAACCCAGCTTGTTTACTCTGTTCATCGATTTGCCTGGCTTGAGCAATCGCATCATTCAGACTAATGCCCTCACGTAAAGTCAGATCCACGTAGTACACCGGTTGCCGATAGCTTTGTGTGGTGCTTTTTCCTCTTAAAGTCAGTTGCAAAGGCAGGCAAGACAGTAAGCCTCCTGAAGCTGCGTGGTAATAACTCAGCCGTGCAGCCAAAGTCCGAATACTGTTAAAGCCCGTGGTTCTAAAGATGAAGGTGCCAAACTCATCCGATTCATCTAAGTTCACATGCAAACGCCCGTAGGGCTTGCAGTTCCCTCCTTGAGCCAATGGACATAAATCAGGGGATGGACAGGGAAGTTGCTCCACGCCTTGATTGGTTAAACGCTGGCAGGTTTCTCCATTACCGACACAGATAGGTCTTCCAGTCTGTCGGTCAAACAGGCTGTATTCTGCACGCAGGTTTAAATCAGGATCATTAAAGATCATTCTGACAGGGATTGAACGTAGCTTTTGATTAGGCGTATTGGCTCGAAGCTGATCATCCAGTGGATGTTTAACCCAGCCTTCTTTGCTTTGAATCTGGGAAGTAATGGTGAACTGGTCATCCTTTTCCGGTAGGCGTTTGCCATTCTTCTCGATCATACGACCGATACTGATCCGTCCGAGTATTGGAGGAGTAATTGCTAAACCTTTAATCATGTTGATATTCCTTAATGTATTACCTTACAAATTTGGGTCTATGTATGTAGGTCGGAACAAGGACCAAATAAGTTACCCAAAGAATGTAGAGCCAGATAAAGTGCTACAGAGATCGCGACCGATTTGCTCTCTACCGAAGGGTAGAGAGCGGGGAGCGATTTTTGTGAATTTTTGATTTGGTGCTGTAGATAGGACTTAGTCGGTATAGATGTTAAATCGACGACTGCCTTGCTTTTGAAGTGGATAAAGCTCAATGAGTTCAGGTTGGTGCTGAAGCAATGCTTTGGTATTGAGGCTGATAGAATCCTTGGCTTTCTTCCAAACTACCGAGCCATTTGCAAAGACCGCCCTTTCCTTGTCTTGCATCATCATCTGGATTTCATGTTTAAGCTGGTCAAAGCGTTCCTGCTTATGCTGAATCTCTTCTTTCATTTTGATGAGCTGGTCGAACATCAAATTGGCATTTTCATTTTGCGAGAGATCCTCTACGGTTAAAGGCACATGCGCTGGATAGAGTTGTTGAATCGCTTTAGCTGCGGATTCACTGGCATCCACGGATGGCGGCATATCCTTTTCTACACACTCCCAGAAATATCGTTCTGCTTTGACAATATGGTCAATCACTGATTCAGACCGTGTCACTTTGAAGATCTTGGTTTCATGCCCACAGATCAAGACACAAACATGTGCTGCCTGCTTTCCTGTCACCGCCAGTTGATGTTGTACCTGACAAAGCACATATAAAGGCACACCATTACGCCACAATTTTGCTCCATGCTCACCTGCTGTTTTGCATTCCAAAATTTGGACTTCATCACTGCCGACCACGCTGTAATCCAGATTGGCTAACATAAAGTGTTTATCGGGATCAGGATGCTGAAGTACCGCATTGACTCGACGAACTTTATTATTGGTGTGCATGCTGTAATACTCAGCCACTAAAGGTTCGAGCTGTTTGCCCCAGTACAGTGGTGCTACACCTGAGCTTTCATCTTCTATGGATTGAGCCTGTCGTCCGGTTTTGATCAGCCAGAGTTCCAGCATCGACATATATGGATTAAGACCACAGGCAGTCGCGGCATCACTGCTACCGATACCTTGTTTACGAACTTCAAGCCAGTCCTGATATTCCATTCCTTTGGTATTGACTAGTCGCTTGGCTGCTGTTGAGCGTTTGATGGTGACGGTTGGATTGACAACGATCTTTGATCCTACCGTCGTAGGCTGATGGGAAATAGGTACAATTTGATTCATGGAATTATCCTTATTAATTCTGATCTCTGTAAAAGAAATGCATAAAAAGCCATACCCGACACGAGGTCGGGTATGGCGATATGCATGCTGATTCAGATTGTTGATTGTGAGTAGTAAGTAGAGAGTGAACCGTACCGGGTTTGTCGGAGACTTTTTTATTTAAGTTAGGCCACCTGACCTAACGGGTTAATCTAGAGATGGATCCGTAAATTTGAACAACTCCTATAAGTGATATTCTGCTCCTCAAATGATGTTATAAACATCAATATATGGAGTATTTTATGGCACGTAGACCAAGAAGAAATCATTCAAATGATTTT
>NZ_VOXR01000131.1:0-1134 GCF_013420645.1 Acinetobacter sp. C15 | reverse complement strand
GCGGCTGAGTTACAACGTCTTTGATACCTTTAACTTCGAGCTCTACGCGACGATCCGGAGCCAGGCAGTCGATCAGTGCAGCACGCTGTTTCACGTTGTCACAGGTGTTGCCAGTAACCGGGTTGGATTCGCCCATACCACGTGCGGAGATCTTGTCTGCCGGGATACCTTTGGAGATCAGGTAATCAACAACAGACTGAGCACGGCGCTCGGACAGACCCTGGTTGTAAGCGTCAGAACCGATGCGGTCGGTGTAACCCAGAACAACTACGGAACCGTCTTTCGGATCCAGGTTGCTCAGCTGGCTGTACAGCTGATCCAGAGCAGCCTGACCTTCCGGTTTCAGGGTTGCTTTGTTGAAGTTGAACAGAACGTCAGACTTCAGAGTGAAGTGCTTGGTCTGTACTTCCGGTGCCGGAGCTGGAGCCGGAGCAACTACTGGAGCTGCTTCGCCCTGACCGAAACGGTAGGAAACACCCAGGCTCAGCATGCCGTTGTCCGGACGAGTGCCGATGGTGTGTGCGTCACCGATGTTGTTGGTCCACTGGTATTCCAGACGGGTAGCGATTTCAGGAGTGATCGCGTACTCAACACCGCCAGCGAAGACCGGAGAAACGCCGGTGTCGTGGTTTTTACCATAAACGTTGGATTTAGTGTCTGCACGCCATACCATGCCACCCAGACGAGTGTAGATGTCCAGGTCGTCAGTGATTGGGTAACCCAGTTTAGCGGTCAGTTGAACGCCCTGAGCTTTGTATGCACCGTTTTCAACGCTGCCTTTGTACGGCATACGACCTAACCAGTCGTAACCCATTTCAAAGCCAACATACGGGTTAACCTGGTAACCACCAAAAGCACCAGCGCCCAGTTGGTTTTCATGGGTCGGGCCATTGTTGTTGATGAAACCAGTGTCATGGTACTGGGACCAGCCCAGTTTAGCACCAGTGTACCAGGTGTTATCTTTCGGAGCGGCCTGCGCTACGGTAGCGAAACCAGCCAGTGCCACTGCAATCGCGATAGCTGTCTTTTTCATTTTTTGCGCCTCGTTATCATCCAAAATACGCCATGAATATCTCCAACGAGATAACACGGTTAAATCCTTCACCGGGGGATCTGCTCAATATTAACTCTACC
>NZ_VOXR01000130.1:0-1174 GCF_013420645.1 Acinetobacter sp. C15 | reverse complement strand
TCCTTGAGGTTGTTGATCATCATGAGGATTTAGAACTTTATGAGGTTTGTGACGATATTTTATTAAAATATAATCAGCTAGGAGTCGCATCATCCCCTTATACATGCCCTATCTGTGGATGGGATGATGATAATGACAGAGCAATATATTGTGATGAATCCATATTCAAAGACTATACACTCGAAGATTTTAAAAAGTTAGCGGAGATTGATTAATGTATTCTCCTGCTAAATTCGGTGAAATGATTGGGAAGTCGGTTAAAACTCTACAAAGATGGGATGCCGAAGGCACTTTAATTGCATTCAGAAATCCTAAAAATCGTAGGTATTACACACACGATCAGTATCTTGAATATATTGGGGTAAAAGCAACCGAAGAAAAATCATCAGTAGTTGTTTATTCAAGGGTATCAAGTGTTGCTCAAAAACCTGATTTAGTTAATCAGGTGGCAGCTTTAGAAACTTTTTGTACTGCAAACGGTTATGCTATTGATGATTGGGTGTCAGAGATCGGGAGTGGTTTGAATTATAAAAGAAAGAAATTCAATCAGCTTTTTCTTGATATTGAAATGGGTAAAGTTTCAATGCTAATCATTGCTCATAAAGATCGCTTAGTACGATTTGGTTTTGAGTGGTTTGAATCTTTTGCAGAAAGACATGGCTGTAAAATCATTATTATGAATCAAGAATCTCTATCCCCAACGGAAGAAGTAACACAAGACTTGTTAGCGATTATTCATTGTTTTTCTTCTCGACTTTACGGATTAAGAAAATACAAAGAAAAAGTTAAAGAATTAGTGAATAGTAAGGAATAACTTTTTGAAACTAACACGCATCCACCATTGTAAAAACTTGAATGTGCAAAAGTACAAACAGCTTGAGAAACAAGCTGTTTTACTTGGTCGTGTTCGTAGCGAGGTGTGGGCTAAATATGGTGCTGTTGCAGGTTTAAATATCAGCGACAGAACCATTCGTGATGCGTGGATGAAAGAAAGTCGTGACTTTGGTGTTTCTGCAAATGCGTGGAAAGAAACGCTACGTGATTGCGTAGGTGATATTAAAGCCTATCGAGAAGCATCAAAAGACAAAGTAAAGCAGGCGATCCGAAAACGCACCTCCTGTAATAATGAACAAAAAAGACTATACACCTTGCTTAAAAAAGATGAATGGATGAC
>NZ_VOXR01000129.1:0-1180 GCF_013420645.1 Acinetobacter sp. C15 | reverse complement strand
CTCTGTACACGACAAATTTCACAGAACCCTTATCCTATCAGGATTCTGCTTTCTTAAAATTGCCAAAATTTCCTTAAACTCTTCTTTTTTCCCAAAACCAATTAAACGCTGAATCGCCATTTGAACATAGTCTAAACCATAGCGAAATAAACTCATTGAGAGTCGTCCATGCTTCTTTATTTTTATCGCTTTTTTTTGATTATGTTGCCATTCACCCGTTAAGTAACACCAACAGAAGCTTATAGCTAACACCGCAATCAATTTTTTCACTCGTCTAGGGTCTGTCAAGCGCGTATTTTCAAGATTAAACCCGCGTCCTTTGAGACAACTGAATAAGGTTTCAATTTCCCAGCGTAATGCATAATCCTGAATAGCATTGGCATTAAACTGAGGAGAAACGACGAGTAAAAGCTCTCCATTTTCTAACTGTAGTGCACTTATATATAGTTTCACCCGACCAACCAAAATCCGTCGTTTACGACATTCAATTTGACCAACTTTAAGATGGCGAAATAAATCACTAATTTTATGATTCTTTCCTAAATGATTGGTGACAATGAAGTTTTTTTAACACGAATGCAGAAGTTGATGTCTTGTTCAATTAACCATGTAAACCACTGCTCACCGATAAACTCTCTGTCTGCGAACACATTCACAATACGATCTTTACCAAAAATGGCTATAAAGCGTTGAATCAAAGCAATACGCTCTTTCGTATCTGAATTTCCACGTTTATTAAGCAATGTCCAAAGGATAGGTATCGCTATTCCACGATAAACGATTGCGAGCATCAGGATATTAATATTTCGTTTTCCCCATTTCCAATTGGTTCTATCTAAAGTCAGTTGCACTTGGTCGAATGAAAACATATTGAAAATCAACTGAGAAATTTGACGATAATCAAAATACTGACCTGCAAAGAAGCGCTGCATACGTCGATAAAATGATTGTGGTAAACACTTGATGGGCAAGGCTTTAGATGCAGAAGAAAGATTACATGTTTGCTTTAAAATAATCACAAGCATGATGAGCGCAAAGCACTTTAAATGTGACTTGTTCCATTTTAGAGATTTGTTTAAGATAAGATATAACTCATTGAGATGTGTCATAGTATTCGTCGTTAGAAAACAATTATTGTGACATTATTTCAATGAGTTATCTATTTTTGTCGTGTACAGAG
>NZ_VOXR01000017.1:0-66957 GCF_013420645.1 Acinetobacter sp. C15 | reverse complement strand
CTCATGAAATACGGTATTCTGATGTGACAAAACCTGAATCCTGGTCGTTAAAGTGTTTGTTTGCACTCATATTTTAACTGTTAGGACTCAGGTTTTTTTATTTAAAGCAAACTATGGGACAGCAGTGGGGTTCTCCTCCCTTTTTTAAAGGGTGAGAAGCATTGCTTCGCAAGGGAGGGATTGTTCCTTTATATTCCCTTCTCCCTTTGGGAGAAGGTTAGGATGAGGGTGCTTTTAATATTTCACCTCTCCCTAACCCTCTCCTGAGAGGAGAGGGAACCTAAGGAATTAAACCACCAAATTCACTAACTTATTCGGCACCACAATTTCTTTCTTGGTTGGACCGGTCAAGAATTGTTGAACTTCAGGTAATGCTTTTGCTTGTGCCAAAATGTCATCTTTCGATGCATCGACAGACACTTCAAGTTTGCCACGAAGCTTACCATTCACCTGAACCACGATGGTTTGGGTATTACGTGTTAATGCAGATTCATCCACAGTCGGGAATTGAGCAGAGGTTAACTCAATGCCAAACTGAGCCAATAAAGTCTGGCTTAAGTGTGGTGCAAATGGTGCCAGCAAAGTCAGAAGTGTGGTGATGGATTCACGAGCCACAGCCACGTCATTGTCATCTTTCGCTTCAAACTTGTTGTTCGCGTTTAGAAGTTCCATCATCGCTGCAATGGCAGTGTTAAATGCATGACGACGTTCGATGTCATCACCCACTTTTTGGATGGTTTCATGTGTTTTACGACGTAAGTCTTGTGCAGCAGTCGAAAGTGCAGCTTTGTCGATGTTTGAAGCAGTGTTACCTTGTTCAAGGAAACCTGTCGCTAAACGCCATACACGTTTCAAGAAGCGGTTTGCACCTTCAACACCAGCATCCGACCATTCTAAAGATTGATCAGGAGGGGCTGCAAACATCATGAACACACGTGCAGTATCTGCGCCGTATTGGTCAATAATCGCTTGTGGGTCGATACCGTTATTTTTCGATTTCGACATTTTCTCTTGACCACCAACGATCACGTCTTGACCATCTTCTTTGTACTTCGCAGACGTGATACGACCTTTTTCGTCTTTTTCAAGTTCGATGTCGGCAGGGTTGAACCAAGTTTTCTTACCTGATTCAGACTCGCGGTAATAGGTATCCGCAAGTACCATACCTTGTGTTAACAAGTTGGTGAATGGTTCGTTGCCTTGTACCACGCCTTCGTCACGCATCAATTTGTGGAAGAAACGTGCATATAACAAGTGCAGAATCGCGTGTTCCACACCACCGATGTATTGGTTCACAGGCAACCAGGTTTGACCCGCTTCAGGTTTCACCATGCCATCTGTAAAGTCTGGAGAAGCATAACGTGCATAGTACCAAGAAGATTCTACGAAGGTATCCAATGTATCTGTTTCACGACGTGCGTCGCCACCACAGCATGGACATTTGGTTTCGTAGAACTCAGGCATTTTATTGAGTGGGTTACCTGAACCATCAGGCACAACATTAGTCGGAAGTACAACCGGAAGTTGATCTTCAGGCACTGGCACTTGACCACAAGTGTCACAGTTGATCATTGGAATTGGACAACCCCAATAACGCTGACGAGATACACCCCAGTCGCGTAAACGGAATTGAACTTTGACATTGGCAAGACCTTGTGGTTCAAGTTTTGCCAAGAATGCATCAAATGCACCCTGGAAGTCTAAACCGTCAAACTCGCCTGAATTAACCAGTTTGCCTTCTTTCGAGCCGTACCATTCTTGCCATTCAGTTGCGTCAAATTCCGCATCATCTGCGCCTTTGGCATCAATCACTTGTTTGATGGTGAGGCCATATTTATTGGCAAATTCGAAGTCACGTTCATCGTGTGAAGGCACTGCCATCACCGCACCTGAACCGTATGACATCAGCACATAGTTTGCGATCCAAACAGGAACTTCTTCACCAGTCACAGGGTGTTTTACAGAAAGACCTGTTGCCATGCCTTTCTTCTCAGCAGTGGCAAGATCCGCTTCTGCAACTGAACCCATACGACATTCTTCGATAAATGCAGCAAGTTCTGGATTCGTTTCAGCTGCTTTAAGCGCCATCGGATGTTCTGCTGCAATAGCAACATAAGTCACACCCATTAAGGTGTCGGCACGTGTTGTGAAGACTGTTAAGCCATCTGCATACACGTCTGGATTCGCTGAAGGGAAAGTAATTTCCATACCCTGTGAGCGACCAATCCAGTTACGTTGCATGGTTAACACTTGTTGTGGCCAACCGTCTTTCAGCGTGTCTAAATCGTCCAGTAATTCTTGCGCATAGTCAGTAATGCGGAAGTAGTACATTGGAATATCACGTTTTTCAACCAATGCACCTGAACGCCAGCCACGACCATTTTCAACCTGTTCGTTGGCAAGTACTGTTTGGTCGACTGGGTCCCAGTTCACCGTTGAAAGTTTACGGTAGATCAGACCTTTTTTATAAAGCTGAACAAATAACCATTGTTCCCAGCGATAGTATTCTGGTGTACAGGTTGCAAATTCACGATCCCAGTCAATCGATAGACCAAGTTTTTTCAACTGATTACGCATGTAATCAATGTTTTCAAAAGTCCATTTTGCTGGTGCAACCTGGTGTGCAATCGCTGCGTTTTCAGCAGGTAGACCGAAGGCATCCCAACCCATCGGTTGCAGTACAGTTTCGCCTTTTAAGCGGTGGAAACGGCTGATCACATCACCAATCGTATAGTTACGCACATGACCCATATGCAGTTTGCCACTTGGGTAAGGGAACATCGAGAGGATATAACGACGTGGACCTTCTACAGTGTCGGCAACTTTAAAGGCTTTACGAGTTTCCCAGTCGCTTTGGACTTGAGGTTCAATCGCACTGGCTTGATATTCAGGGTCAATATGAGTAGTCATAAACGGATTAATGAATTACGGTTAAAAGTTTGTTGCACAGCATAGCGCAAAATGCAGCGAAAAGTGAATTTTGCGCGGCGGTTTCTGCTGGAAAAATTTAACTGATCGGGCCAGAGCAAGCAGAAACTTAAAAAACTTGCGGATTGGCACGTTCCTGTTGGGCTTGCTGCAGGGCAGCATTGGCTTCACGTTGCTGTGAATCCATCTCGGGAGCGGTTGCTGGCGTGTTCGCTGTCTGTGCTGTGGTTGGACTGTGCGTATTATTCGCTGCCGCCGTTTGCGCTGAAGTCGTTGGGGCAGAGTTGCGCCAGCCGTAAGTATCGACTTTGCCGTGTTTCTTGGCATTTTTCGGTGGCGGGGTGGTGGTGTAATGGGTTGAACCATTGGCATCGACCCATTTGTAGTACTGTTTGGCCATCACATTGGCGCTGGCCAGTGCGACTACTGAACATAATCCCCAAGTTAAAATAGAGCGATTCATCTTGTTATCCTCATGCTGTATTCAGCTGATCAATCTGCGCGTTTATCTTAGCAATAATTGGCGCCAAAGTTGATTAATTTTTAGGCTGGAAGATGAAAAATAACAGCATGAATCTGCGCCTGAATATCCTCGGCTGTTGTATCTGAAATAACCATTTTACTGCTGCAGAATGATCCATTTTGATGGGTGAATTATAAATAAACGATTTTTTATTTAATAAAATTCATTCATTTTTTTTATGTATTTTATATTTAAAATTTATGTGAAATAAAGGCAAGCACATGAAATATCATGTTTTATAACGGAAATTTAAATTTTTCTATGTAATGCTTGAAAACCAGATATGTTTAAAAAACAGGCACACAGCCAAGTTTAGGAAAAAAGCCAATTTTTAAACTTGACTTTAGGGGACGAAACTACAAAAATGCTGTCTTTAGTTTTATATGCCTTAGATCGATCACCCTTCGAATAAGTGTCATGTCATGCAATGGGCAACTTCTCTAGCCGAGAAGCTGAACAAAGCTGTGAAACGTGTTTATCCCAACATGTTTTTAGATCTCATATTGCTCAATCAGCAATCAGATCACAAATTTTTCCTATTGCGATGAAAACTATGAAATATGTGTGCTATAACAGTGCAACAATGAATTAATGAAACGCTGCAAATGCCTCCCATTTCGCAGTGATTAAGATTAGGGTGAATCACGTTGGAACTTTTATCTGGTGGTGAAATGCTCGTTCGTGCATTAGCGGACGAAGGCGTTGAACATGTATTTGGATACCCAGGCGGCGCCGTTTTACACATTTACGACGCGTTCTTTCAACAAGACAAAATCAATCATTACCTTGTGCGCCATGAACAGGCAGCAGGCCATATGGCTGATGCTTACTCGCGCGTAACCGGTAAGACCGGTGTGGTGCTGGTGACTTCAGGTCCAGGTGCAACTAACACCGTTACCCCAATTGCAACAGCCTATATGGACTCCATTCCAATGGTGATTCTGTCAGGTCAGGTTGCTTCTCATTTAATTGGTGAAGATGCGTTCCAGGAAACCGATATGGTGGGGATTTCCCGACCAATCGTAAAACACAGTTTCCAGGTGCGTCATGCCAGCGAAATTCCATCAATTATTAAAAAAGCATTCTATATCGCGTCATCTGGCCGTCCTGGTCCGGTTGTGGTTGATATTCCAAAAGATGCGACCAATCCGGCAGAAAAATTTGCCTACGAATATCCTGAAAAAGTGAAGATGCGTTCGTATCAACCACCACATCGTGGTCACTCAGGTCAAATCCGTAAAGCGATTGATGAACTGATTCATGCCAAACGTCCAGTGATTTATTCAGGCGGTGGTGTGGTGCAGGGCAATGCCGCAGCACAGTTAACTGAGTTGGCGCATATTCTGGGTTATCCTGTGACCAATACCTTAATGGGCTTGGGCGCATTCCCGGGTGATGATCCGCAATTCATCGGCATGCTCGGTATGCACGGTACCTATGAAGCCAACATGGCCATGCACAATGCAGACGTGATTCTGTGTGTCGGTGCGCGTTTCGATGACCGTGTCACCAACAATCCGGCAAAATTCTGTCCGAATGCTAAAGTCATTCATATTGATATTGACCCGGCAACAATTTCTAAAACCATCATGGCGCACATTCCAATTGTGGGCGCAGTTGAACCTGTACTCCAGGAGATGCTGGTACAGCTGAAACAGATGAATGTGTCGAAGCCAAATCCTGAAGCGATTGCAGCATGGTGGGAGCAGATCAATGAATGGCGTAAAGTTCATGGTTTGAAATATGAAAAGCCAACTGATGGCACCATGAAGCCACAACAGGTGGTGGAAGCTTTAGATAAAGTGACTAATGGTGAGGCCATTATTACTTCTGACGTTGGTCAGCATCAGATGTTTGGTGCGCTTTACTACAAATACAAGCGCCCACGTCAATGGATCAACTCGGGTGGCTTGGGCACCATGGGTGTAGGTTTGCCTTATGCAATGGCTGCGAAACTGGCATATCCAGACCAGCAGGTGGTGTGTATTACTGGTGAAGCATCCATCCAGATGTGTATCCAGGAGCTGTCGACCTGTAAGCAATACGGCTTAAACGTGAAAATTCTGTGCCTGAATAACCGTGCCTTGGGTATGGTAAAACAGTGGCAAGATATGAACTATGAAGGTCGTCACTCAAGCTCATATGTAGAGTCTTTACCTGACTTTGCCAAGCTGATGGAAGCGTATGGTCACGTGGGAATCCAGATTGACCATGCCGATGAGCTTGAATCGAAGTTGGCTGAGGCCATGGCCATCAATGATAAATGTGTATTTATTAACGTGATGGTTGACCGTACTGAACACGTTTATCCGATGCAGATTGCCGGTCAGTCCATGAAAGATATGTGGTTAGGAAAAGGGGAGCGTACAGAATGAGACACATTATTTCCGTTCTCGTTGAAAACGAAGCTGGTGCGCTTTCTCGTTTAGTGGGCTTGTTCTCTCAACGTGGTTATAACATTGAGACGCTGAACGTAGCACCGACTGAAGACCCGACTTTGTCACGTTTGACACTCACTACTTATGGTGATGACCACAAAATTGAGCAGATTACCAAGCAGCTGAACAAGCTGGTTGAAGTGGTCAAAGTGGTAGATTTGTCTGAAGGTGCGCATATTGAACGTGAACTGATGCTGATTAAAGTCAAGGCACTGGGTTCAGCACGTGATGAAATCAAGCGTACTGCCGATATTTTCCGTGGTCAGGTGGTCGATGTGACACCAACGACCTATACCATTCAAATTGCCGGTACCACAGAAAAGCTTGATGGCTTTATTGATGCGTTGGCTGAGAACACCATTCTGGAAGTGGTGCGTTCAGGCGTATCGGGTATCGCACGTGGCGAAAAAGTTTTAACTATTTAATTTAACAACGAATTCATCTCTCCCGGCTGGGAGAGGCGCTAGCAAGCTGAATAATGAAATTGCCCTAGCGGACAGGAATCAAAAGCATTTAAGCGGAGACAGCAATGCAAATTTTTTACGATAAAGACTGCGACTTATCTATCATCCAATCTAAGAAAGTAGCGATCATTGGTTACGGTTCACAAGGTCACGCGCATGCGCTTAACCTTAAAGATTCTGGCGTTGACGTAACTGTTGGTTTACGTGCTGGTTCAGCTTCTTGGAAAAAAGCTGAAAATTCAGGTCTTAAAGTTGCTGAAGTTCCTGCTGCAGTTGCACAAGCTGACGTGGTGATGATCTTGACTCCAGACGAGTTCCAAGCGCAACTTTATCGTGACGTGATTGAGCCAAACATCAAGCAAGGCGCGACTTTAGCATTTGCTCACGGTTTCTCTGTTCTTTATAACCAAGTTGTTCCACGTGCTGACTTAGACGTAATCATGGTTGCACCTAAAGCACCTGGTCACACTGTACGTTCTGAATACCAACGTGGTTCAGGTGTTCCTGATCTTATCGCGATTCATCAAGATGCTTCTGGTAACGCACGTAACCTTGCACTTTCTTACGCTTCAGGCGTAGGTGGTGGCCGTACAGGTATCATCGAAACTTCTTTCCGTGAAGAAACTGAAACTGACCTGTTCGGTGAGCAAGCGGTTCTTTGTGGTGGTGCAGTTGAACTGGTTAAAATGGGCTTCGAAACTCTGGTTGAAGCGGGTTATGCGCCTGAAATGGCTTACTTCGAATGTCTACACGAACTTAAATTGATCGTTGACTTAATGTTCGAAGGCGGTATCGCGGACATGAACTACTCTGTATCAAACAACGCTGAATACGGCGAATACGTAACAGGTACTGAAGTCATCAACGAACAGTCTCGTGAAGCAATGCGTAATGCGCTTAAACGTATTCAATCTGGTGAATACGCGAAGATGTTCATCCAGGAAGGTGCGTTGAACTACCCATCTATGACTGCTCGTCGTCGTCAAAATGCTGCTCACGGTATCGAAGTAACTGGTGCTAAATTGCGTGCGATGATGCCTTGGATTCAAGCAAACAAAATCGTTGATAAAGAAAAGAACTAAGTTCTAATTTCTGAGCCAAAAAGCCCTTGTGTTTCACAGGGGCTTTTTTATGTCATTTAAAAATAGAGCTTACTGAGTTAAGTTAACTTCCGTGCCTCAAAGTAAGGCAAAGCAATGCTTTCCCTTACTTTTCGTACCTTGGATTCAAGCAAACAAAATCGTAGACAAAGAAAAGAACTAATTTCTCGAATCATTTGATTTGAACGCGAAGACCCACTCACTAGAGTGGTTTTTTTACATTTAATATTGTGTGCCTTGCTTCATTCAAAGGAGTGCTTTTCTTCCTTGTACTTCATACAAAACACTGTTTTTTACTTCTTACGCTTCACTTAAAGTGCTGCTTTGACGTCGCTGCCAGATCATCTGCCCCAAAAATAACTACTGTACTGAGTGAGATGGCTAATCACGCTGGGTCACTAAATTGGCTGAAAAATACTTTTATTTAGAAGAATTATTTTTTACTCAGATTAAAAGTCGAGTGAAAAATGAATAAATGCGAAAAAAGTAAAAAATGAATCAGGAATAAAACAGATTGGGCTGCTTTGGTTTTTTCTGATGGGGTTTATGTATTTTATTATTTCTCCCTAACAGTTTATTGAATAAGGCTATCCCTATTACTAAGTATTTTATATTTAAAATAACAATCAAATAATCTGTTTAAATTGTCAGGCTTCTTAAGAATATGTGAAATTTCAACTAATTTTTGGTGGAAAATTCTAATATTTCGAGGGAAACTAAAAAAAAATGTAATAAATGTAAAGGAATGTTTATTAAGGGTATTTAATATTTTTTATAAAAAACATCTATTTGTTTTTATCTTAAAAAACTGGTTAGAAAAAAATTCCCTAAAAATAGTGACCCAAGTAGCAAGGAGAATTTGGGTCACCAAAAAAAGAGAATTAGCCCAAAAACAGTCGATTAAGCAAGAAAAATAATTTTAAAAAATAAATACTTATCCTTGTGTGAAAAATCCCGTATAGATGGTTTTTTCTGTGGAATACCTACAATAAAAGGACTTGCTCAGGATCGGGTTTTAATCAGTCTAAAGACATTCTGGTTTGGGTGAGTGATTAGAAAAATGGTTCTTATATTAAAGTTATGGAGAAACACGACATGTCTACATTAATTAAAACAGCTATGGCGGTATTATTTGCAGGTACTTGCTCATCAGCAATTTATGCAACAGAAGCTGAAACAGCTGGTAAACCAGGCGGTAAACATAACTGGAATAGCTGTACAACTTTAGGTTGTGAAAAAGATATTCCAATTAAACTAGAAGTTCCAAAAAAATGTGAAATTAAAGGCGGATCAGCAATTGAGTTGAGCAAAGCCGGTGGTACCAAAACATCTAACTATACAGTAAGAAGTAATACTCACTATGTATTAAATATTACAACTGCAAACAATGGTACCAATGCAAGTACATATGTTAAGCATGAAGATGATGGCACAGTACGTATTCCAACTACAATCACAACAACAAAAACAGGTGGTGGTGCGATTGCTTGGGGTAGCAGTAACCATGCTGGTCTAGCAGATGATGTCTATACTGTTTCGGTTACTAACTCGGCAGTAGCTCCATTCCAGCGTGCAGGTACATATTCAGACACTTATAAAATCAAAGTGTTCTACTAATTTAGTGTTTCGCCTAACTTGGTCTTCGGACCAAGTTAGGCTTTTTCGTTATAAAAGCTGGGGAATAATATGAAAAAAATAATAGCCTTTTTAGTTTCATCGCTGTGTTATGTATCTGCAAGTTATGCAGGTGTTTCTATTGATCCGGTTCAGATGTATATCAACAGTCAGGCTAAACAAAGAACCACAACGCTTACTTTAGAATCTACAGATGAAACTGAAGCAAAAATTTTTGAAATTAAAGCCTTTAAATGGACGCAACAAGGCAATGGTGAGAATGTTTTGGTACCAGATGACACCCTTATTTTAAATCCCAAAAACTTTATTCTGCAGCCGAATGGTAAACAGACTATCCGTGTTGGTTTTAATCGTCCTTTAGAGTCGGTACTCACCGGTAATCAGGAGGGTGCATGGCGCATTCTGGTGGAAGAAATTCCACAGGCCGTGAAAGAAACCTCAGTTAACTTTCTGCTCAGCTTTAACCTGCCTTTATTTGTCGGTAAGCAGGAAGATACGAACGTTAAATTTAATATTGAGAATAACCGGCTGGTTGCACAAAATCAGGCCAATTCGCATGTTCAGATTAATAATTTGAAGATTGTTGATGCCAATAAGAAGGAAGTGTTTAAGGCCGATACTATGGCTTACTTATTGGCCAAAATGAATTACAGCTATGAGTTAAATGGAACCAAGATTGCAGATCCAAAAAAGTATACTGTCCAATTTTTTACGGATAAGAACGATAACATGGTGGAGCTTAAATTCTCGGACTAGCGGTATAAGGGGAATTTGCGATGAATATAAAAAATCGGTGGTTTATTGTTGTTCATATTTTATTTAGCTTCGCAGCGAATGCGAATGAAAATCCGATAGAAGAAAGTCTTGCCAATCTGTGGATTAATGAACTTGATCATCATACTGATATTATTTTAATCACAGAAGGGCAGCATTATTATATGGGTTGTGATGTGCTGTCCGAACGGCAAATTCAAGTGCAGAAGTTAAAGAAACATCAGCAGCGTGCGGATTTCTGTCTGGTCAGTGAAGGCGATATTCAAGCGGTTTTTGATAGTTCATCGCAGTCCATTAAATTAACCATCCCCACTCACTATTTTCAATCCGATTTAAACGTTTTTAACCAGAAAGTGATTCCTGAAAAAGCCAGTTTTGGTGGCTTTATGAATTATGACTGGGTCTATGCCAACAGCGATTCAAATGAAGCTTATAGTGGTCTGGCCGAGTTGGGGATCTTTAAAGATTACTGGATTCTCAAGAATTCGGTGCTGTATCAGAATACCTCTGTCGAGGAGCAGGTGGTACGTTTAAATAGCAGTTTTGATCTGGAATTTCCGGAAAGCATGACCCGTCTAACCCTGGGCGACACCACAACAACCTATAACCCGTTAATTAACTCTTTGCGTTTTGCCGGTTTAAACTGGGGAACCAACTACACCGAGCGACCAAGTTTTGTCTATTGGAATATTCCAACCTTACAGGGTAGCGCGCGTATTCCATCTACTGTTGAGCTGTTTATTAACGGGGTGAGTATTTATAGCCAGAAAGTCAGCCCGGGTGATTACATGCTGGAAACAGGGGCGCAAATTCAGCAGGCGGGTGATGCACAAATTGTAGTTGAAGATGTTTTAGGTAATCGCAGTGTGCAAACTTTTCCAGTGCTGGTCACTAACCGTTTATTACGTGATGGCCTGGATGAATATAATATTGCCTTAGGTAAGCTGCGTTATAACTACAATCTGGACAGTAGCGATTATCGGGATTTCTTTGTTAATGGCTTTTACCGCAGGGGGCTTTCTAACGCAACCACCTTGGGAACCAACCTGTCCTATAGTGAAGATATTCAGAATGCAGGGGTTATGTGGACTCAGGCCATCAGTAATATTTTAATTGTAGACAGTGTGGTCATGGCCTCGCATGATGACCGGAATCAGATGAACTATTCCTATGGTTTATCCGCCAGCAAAGATTTCGGGAATTTTTCACTGGGTGCCAGTTCCAAGTATACCGAACGGGATTTTAAGTTTTTAGGCGATGATCTGGACAATGTTTCGAATTATCCAAAATTTGAAAATCTGGTGTATTTAGGGCTGACCAATGTGCCTTATGTGCACAATATTAATCTGAACTATGCTGAACAGAAATACTATGATCATCCTGAATTTGAACAGCAGAACCAGCGGGTGATCAATGTCGGATTTAACCGAAATTTTGGACGCCAATTTGCTGTTGGGCTCAGTTATTTCAATGCTTTTGGCGATCGTAAAGATTCTGGCGGGATATTATCTCTTAGTTATAATTTTGATAATGATAAATCCGTCTATTTTAGTCAGTCTGCAGACCAGAACACCAACCTGCAGCTGGTAAAAAGTGACTCGAGTCAGGTCGGCTTTGACTATGCTGTCGGTGTGAATCATCGCAATGATGACACACTTTATAATGTAAATGGCCTGCTGAAAACCAAGGTGGGTGATCTAGATTTTTACCATGTTCAGGGCAAGGAAACGCGTGACTCGCAACTGGCTTATCGTGGTGCTGTTGTCTGGTTGGGTAATCAGCTAAGTTTTACCAAAATTGTTGAACATGCTTTTGGTTTGGTCAAAGTCGGGGATTATCAAGATATTGATATTCTACGCTCACTGGTTTATGTCGATAAAACCAACAAAGACGGCTATGCCTTTGTGCATGACATTATTCCTTATGTGAAATACGACATTGCCTTTGATGAAAATCAGTTACCTATCGAAGATAAAATTCTTTATTCAAGTAAACAAATTACCGCGTTAAACCAGCGCGGCTACAAAATCAATTTCCCGGTTTTCCATGCTAAACAGGTTCGTATCCGGCCGGTAGATGTCCAAAATCGCAGTTTTGTACCGGGATCAGAGCTGCATATTAACAATGAAGGTGGCGAGGTTTATCCGATTGGTTCGGATGGAACGGTCACTTTATATGGCTTGATTCCAGGGAATTATAGTGTCCGGATTAAAACCCGAGAGGCGCAAACCTGTAGCGCTGTATTACAGGTTTCAGCTCAGGCACAAGATATAACTGTACCGGTTGAACTTGTGTGTAAATAAAAGGAGTAGGGGTGATGAAAGCGAGTGTACTGTTTTTAGTCTGTTGTATCAGCAGCAGTCTGTCTCTGGCACATGCGAGACAATGCCAAATTGAGCGTTTAACGGCAACCCAATTGAATTTGAATGCCTCTTATTTAAGTCAGGCTGCGACTTCCTTTTCGGTGAATTGTGATAGTCGTTATGCTATTAAATTTAATAGCCGAAATCTGGTGAATAGTACAGGCAGCAGTTATCTGGTGAATGAGAAGAATTATAAGCTCAGAACCCAGATGAATATTAGTGGCGCCAGTTCTTCACGCTGGAATGTTCCGCTTAGTCAGGCCCCTACTGGTCAAGATAAATTTGTGGTGTTGGTTCAATTAATGGAACGTCCAACGGCAAGAACACCTGCCGGTGTATACCGGGACAGTCTATATATTAATTTGATGTTTTAATTATGCTTTAAATATTGGAAATATCGAATATTTTTCCAAGGCTCTAACCAGGCGGGTGCAATACCACGAGTTTGATACATGTATGAAATTAATTTCATGAATTTATCATAAAACTGCAAACTGTAAGGATTATGCTGGGCAGACAACAACAACAGAGGAATACGCGGATGTCAGCGTCTTCACGCACACTGGTATTAAAGTCGCCTAATATTCCTGAGAATTTTAAATTTTATTTTAAACAGGAAAAACAAAAAAACGCGATTAATGAAGTTATTGAAATTGAAGAGCTGGTGCGACCTCGTTTAAGAATTGCGTTAGTGACAGAAACCTGGCCGCCAGAAATTAATGGTGTGGCCAATTCATTATTACAACTGTGCAAAGGATTGCAAAAACTGGGACACAAAATTCTACTGATTCGTCCTGAACAAAAACAACCTTGTACCGATTTTAGTCCCAACAAAGAATGTCTGGTCAAGGCGCAGTCTATTCCGAAATATGGCCATCTGCAGTTTGGCTGGCCACAGCTGTATAAACTCTCTACCGCCATGGATGAGTTTGAGCCAGATATCGTGCATGTGGTGACCGAAGGGCCGCTGGGTCTGGCTGCTTTACAGGTGGCAAAATCCAAGCAGATTCCGGTATCTAGCGGTTTTCACTCTGCCTTTCAGGACTTTAGCCGCTTTTTTGACCTGGCTTTTCTGGTTAAACCGATCCAGCGTTATCTGTGCTGGTTCCATAACAATACGCAACTGACCTGTGTGCCTAGTACTGATACCGAGCAGTCTTTACGCCAGTTTGGTGTGGAAGGCCCACTGGTGGTCGTTGGTCGTGGGGTCGACGTCGACAGGTTCTCACCGCAACATCGTTCAGAAGCCTTACGTTTACGTTGGGGCGCCGATGAACAGACCCGGGTGCTGATTTATGTGGGCCGGGTGTCGCCAGAAAAAGAAGTGAACGTGGTGATTGATGCCTATCGGGCCATGCAGGCCATTGCCAAATATCCAACCAAGCTGGTGGTGGTAGGCGATGGCCCAGACCTGAAACGTCTGGAAGGGCTGAACACCGATGGCGAGGTCATTTTTATGGGCAGCTTAAGCGGGCAAAAACTGGCTGAAGCTTATGCCAGTGCAGATGTGTTTGTCTTTGCCAGTCAGGTAGAAACCTTTGGCAATGTGGTGCTTGAAGCCATGGCCAGTGGCTTGCCAGTTGTGGCGTATGACTATGCCTGCGCCAATTTGCATGTCAAGCAAGATGAAACCGGCTGGCTTAGTCCACTGGGTGATGTCGCCGGAATTATGCGTTCGATTTATCAGTTGCCAAGCGCAAAAGTATTAAGACAGATGGGTAAAAAAGCCCGTGAATCTACCCAGCATATCGGCTGGCAATATCCGATCCAACAATTTGAACAGGCACTTTATCGGGTGGTGCAGGAGTCGCATATGACGACCTAGATTTTAAGCTCAAGCTTAAAGGAGAGCATAGAATGAAACTTAAAAATGCAAAAATAAGAATACTTGATCTCGACTTGAAAGGCTGTTTGTATCTCAATCATTTTTCCCACTCCGAACGGGTGGCTTATTTCTTTAAAGTGGTGAGCCGCTTAGGCGACGGTTTATTCTGGTATGTCATGCTGGCCACGGTCTGGTTATGGCAGGGCCTGCTGTATGGATTGCAGATTATCTACTTGCTGTTAGGTGGATCGGTCGGTACGGGCATCTATAAACTGCTTAAAAGCAAAACCGTGCGTCCCCGTCCTTATCAGGTACATCAGGTGATTCGCTTGGGCGAGCGTCCGCTTGATCACTTTAGTTTTCCTTCCGGTCACACTTTGCACGCGGTCATGATTACCACAGTGCTGGGCTATATTCAGCCGCTACTGCTGGTGTTGATGTTACCTTTTACCATTCTGGTGGCGCTATCACGTATGGTGCTGGGGCTGCATTATCCAAGTGATGTGGCGGTCGGTGCACTGATTGGCGGTGTGGTGGCCAGCGGCATTATTTCGGCTGCGCCGTATCTGGAAATTGCGCTATAGCCCATTCACCGGCGGTACGGCCTGTCAAAGCTGGTACAGCATTTGCAAAATTTGCTAAAGTAGTGCATCACACTAAATTGCCTTAGGAATAGACATGGGTTTACGTTGGACAGATAGCATCGATATCGCCATTGAACTGTATGAAGCACATCCAGATGTCGATCCGCAATGGATCCGTTTTACTGACCTGCATGCCTGGGTTTGTGCACTTTCAGATTTTGAAGATGATCCGACCAAGTCAACCGAAGGTCTGTTAGAAGCCATTCAAATGGCATGGATTGACGAAGCACGTTAACAGCGACTTCAAAAAACCGATTTTTTTTACAGATTAAACGCAGAAAAAAGCCCATTTTTCGGTATAATGCGGCAAAATTTCTGTCAACTTTGACTTTAAGGAGCCAATCATGGCTATCGAACGTACATTATCTATCGTTAAACCAGACGCAGTTGCTAAAAACGTAATCGGCGAAATCTTCGCGCGTTTTGAAAAAGCGGGTCTTAAAATCGTTGCAACTAAAATGAAACACTTGACTCAAGCTGAAGCTGAAGGCTTCTACGCTGAGCACAAAGAACGTGGTTTCTTCGCTGACTTAGTTGCGTTCATGACTTCTGGTCCAGTTGTTGTTTCAGTTCTTGAAGGTGAAAACGCAGTTCTTGCTCACCGTGAAATCCTGGGCGCAACTAACCCTAAAGAAGCGGCTCCTGGCACTATCCGTGCAGACTTCGCTGTAAGCATCGACGAAAACGCTGCTCACGGTTCTGACTCTGTAGCATCTGCTGACCGTGAAGTTAACTACTTCTTCGCTCAAACTGAGATTGCTCCACGTACTCGTTAATACGCAGTATTCAAACCAGATAAGTGTTATTATACTTATCTGGTTTTTTTATTCTCTGAATAATCCCTCGCTCAGATCTTGAGCATCTCCTTTCATCCTCAGACATGATTTAGGTAATACACATGAGTAATGAAGTGGTCGCTTCATCTGCAACATCTGATGAGCAGCAACAATCTTTGTCCACTCCAGCGCAATCAACTTCTGTGCAGAAAGTGAATTTACTGGGCATGTCGCGTGCTGAGCTGGAAAAATTCTTCGAAGATTTAGGCGAGAAGAAATTTCGTGCCGGCCAGGTGATGAAATGGATTCACCAGTATTTCGTGACTGATTTTGCCGAAATGACCAATATTTCAGGCAAGTTGCGCGCAAAACTGGAACAGATATGTGAAATTAAAGCGCCAGATGTGGTGCATAAAAACTATTCTAAAGATGGTACGCGTAAATGGGTGTTCCGTGTTGGTGATGGTGCGGGTTCCTTGGTTGAAACCGTGCTGATTCCTGCGGAAGATAAAACTGGCTCACGTAAGACCTTGTGTATTTCTTCACAAGTTGGCTGTGCGCTGGACTGTTCATTCTGTTCAACCGGTAAACAGGGCTTTCAACGTGACCTGACCCAAGCTGAAATTATTGGTCAGCTGTGGATGGCCAACTATTCCTATATGGAAGATGTGCCGGTTGCAGAGCGTGAGCGTTCGGTGACGAACGTGGTGATGATGGGCATGGGCGAGCCGCTGCTGAACTATGATGCGGTCTTAAACTCGATGCGTATTATGCTGGATGACTTCGCCTATGGCATGTCAAAACGCCGTGTAACGCTGTCGACCTCGGGTGTAGTGCCAAAAATTGACCAGCTGGCTGAAGATATTGATGTCGCGCTGGCGATTTCTTTACACGCCACCAACGATGAACTGCGCAATGAGCTGGTGCCAATCAACAAGAAATATCCACTGGAACAGCTGATTGCAGCCTGCCAGCGTTATATCAAAAAAGATGGCAACGAAAGTGCGCGTAAGCACGTGACCATTGAATATGTCATGCTCGATGGCGTGAATGACAGCATTGAACATGCCAAAGAGATGATCAAGCTGCTCAAAGACCTGCCAAGCAAAATCAATTTAATTCCGTTTAACCCGTTCCCGCATGCGCCATATGGCCGTTCAAGCCGGAACCGGATTATTTCTTTCCAAAAAACTTTGTCTGATGCCGGATTTGTGTGTACGATTCGTCAGACACGCGGTGATGATATTGATGCTGCGTGTGGCCAGCTGGTGGGACAGGTGGCAGACCGTACCCGTCGTGCGGAACAATGGAAAAAGAAAGTTGCAGAGCGAAATGAAATTATGCGCTCTCAAGGATAATTAAATTTAGGGGGAGAGGTCCATTGACTAAGTTGATGTATAAATTCACAACCATCAGCACATTGTGTGTGGCTGCATGGATGAGCACCGGCTGTCAAACCACAACTCCTACTTTAAGTCCGAAAGATCCGGAAAAGGCAATTCAGGTGCGTACCCAGCTGGCGGCCGAGTATTTAAAATCGGGTGATTTAGACTCGGCCAAACGTGCCCTGGATCAGGCACTGGAAACAGATTCGCGTGATTCTATGGCCAATATGATGATGGGCGTGCTGCTACAGCAAGAAGGTAGCAAGCTGAATCTGGAGAAGGCCGATACGTATTTCAAGCGTGCCATCTCTGCCGATCCGAACAATGCGCAGGCGCGTAACAACTATGGTACGTATTTGTATCAGGTTGAACGCTATAATGATGCCATTGAACAGCTGAGTATTGCCGGGGCAACACTCGGTTATGATCAACGTTTTCGTGCATTGGAAAACGTGGGGCGGATTTACCTGAAACTGGGCGATATGGCGAATGCTGAAAAATCATTCAAGCAGGCCCTGCAGGCAAACCGTGACTCCTATGTTTCAATGTTAGAGTTGGCGGAAATTTTTTATTTCAACCAGCAGACTCCTGCCGCATCCAGAATGTATGAACAGTTTGTGCGTGCTGTGGGACAAAAAAATCAAGGTGCGCGTGCCTTATGGATTGGGATCCGTGTTGCGCGTGCAAATGGCGATCAGTTAGGACAGCAGGTGCTGGTCAATCAGCTCCGGGCATTGTTCCCTGAAAGCCAGGAATATCAACGTTATTTGCAATTACAGCACAGTACTGAGGCCGTATGGAAGTAAATCCTAATTCACCGCAATCAAATACAAATGTAGCGCCCAATGCATTAGGAAATATCCAACGCCCAGGTGAGTATCTGCGTCAAATCCGTCAAAATCAGAAGCTTGAGCTTGAAGATGTGGCGCAAGAATTGAATATTCCGGTCAAAACCCTGACGGCGCTGGAGCAGGATGAATACAAGTCACTGCCTGAAGCGACCTTTATCAAGGGTTATTACCGCACCTACGCCAAATATTTAAAAGTCGATGCCACCAGTATCATCCAGCGTTTTGATGAAATCTATGCCAATGATACCGGCATGCTGCCGAATCATGCCCTGAATAATTCCCCAATTAAAATTATGGGCAAACTGCCTGGCTCGAATCGTGACCGTAACCGCAAATGGTTAAAACGTATTGCGCTGGCGGTAGTGGCACTGGCCTTAATCTGGATTATCATCGCGGCCGTGCAAAACTGGTCATCTTCGCAGTCGAGCGACACTGAGCAGAATATTGTGCCAATGTCTGATGTCGAAATTATTAATTTAGACAACAGCAGTGCCGTGACCGGCGATCAGCTGTCTTTAAGCTTTAATCGTCCGACGTCGGTTCATATTGTGGATTCGACCGGGAAGGTGCTGGCCACTGGCCGTCAGGCGTCCAGCTTGAATTTAACTGGTGAGGCACCATTTCAGATTCGTTTAGATGATGCAACCGCAGTGTCATTAAGTCTAAACAATGAAAATATTTCATTGTCTCCATATACCGTCAATGGCAAAGCGGAATTCCGTTTGTCGCCTTAATGGCACAGAGTAGAGCGAAATCATGATTGAGAATCCAATTCGACGCCGTCCAACCCGTAAAATTCGTGTCGGTTCAGTCTATGTGGGCGGTGATGCGCCAATCAGCATTCAGAGTATGACCAATACCGAAACCTGTGATGTCGCTGCAACGGTTGCGCAAATTCAGCGCTGTGTTGATGCTGGTGCAGACATCATGCGGGTATCGGTACCAAGCATGGAAGCCGCACAGGCTTTTGGTGAAATCCGTAAGCAGGTCTCTGTTCCTTTGGTGGCTGATATTCACTTCGACTATAAAATTGCTTTGGCTGTGGCCGATTTCGGTGCTGACTGTCTGCGGATTAACCCGGGTAATATCGGTTCGGAAGCGAAAATCCGTGAAGTGGTGGCTGCGGCCAAACATCATGATATTTCCATGCGGATTGGGGTCAATGCCGGTTCACTGGAAAAAGATATTCAAAAAAAATACGGCGAGCCGACCGGTGCAGCCTTGCTTGAATCGGCCATGCGCCATATTGATATTTTAGACCGTCTGGATTTCCAGGAATTTAAGGTCTCGGTGAAAGCATCGAATGTATTTTTAACCATGGATGCCTATCGTTTGCTGTCGCAGCAAATTGATAATCCGCTACATTTAGGTGTGACTGAAGCGGGAATCTATCGGACCGGTTCGGTGAAATCAGCGATTGCCTTAGGTGGCCTGCTGATGGAAGGCATTGGCGACACTATGCGTATTTCCCTGGCAGCAGAGCCGGAAGAAGAAGTCAAAATTGGCTTTGATATTTTAAAATCGCTCGGCCTGCGTTCTAATGGCATTAACTTCATTGCCTGCCCAAGCTGTTCACGTCAGGAATTTAACGTGATTAAAGCCATGCAGATGTTGGAAGAGCGTCTGGAAGATGTCCGCACTCCAATGGATGTGTCGGTGATTGGCTGTAAAGTTAACGGTCCGGGCGAAGCCAAAGAAGCTGATATTGGCGTGGTAGGTGCAAGTCCGCGTTCACTGGTGTATCGTAATGGTGAAAAGAGCCATTTAATTGATACCAATCAATTGGTTGATGAAATCGAAACAATGGTTCGTCAACGTGTTAAAGAGCTTGAAGAAGCTAAGTCAAAAGAGATTATTCGCACAGGTTTTTCTGAGTAGATCATGAGTTCAATCGTCGCAATCAAAGGTTTTAATGACATTCTCCCAACCCAGACCCCGGCTTGGAGACGTCTGGAACAGCATCTGTCCAGTCTTATGGATGCTTATGGTTATCAGCAAATCCGTTTGCCGATGGTTGAGCAGACCCATCTGTTCAAGCGTTCCATTGGTGATGCAACCGATATCGTTGAAAAAGAAATGTACACCTTCCTGGACAAAGGCAATCCGCCAGAGTCATTGACTTTACGTCCGGAAGGTACGGCAGGCTGTGTACGTGCCATGCTTGAGCATAACCTGCTGCGCGGTGCAACGCCTCGCGTGTGGTATATCGGCCCAATGTTCCGTTATGAAAAACCGCAAAAAGGCCGTTATCGCCAGTTCCATCAGTTTGGTGTGGAAACTTTTGGTGTCGCTACCCCAGATATGGATGCCGAGCTGATTTTAATGACCGCGCGTTTATGGAAACGTATGGGCGTTGCAGATAAAGTTCAACTTGAACTGAATACTTTAGGTGAGTCAGATGAACGTGCCGCGTATCGCGCCGCCTTGGTTGAGTTCCTGGAAACGCACAAAGCCGATCTCGATGAAGATTCTCAGCGCCGTTTAAGCACCAACCCGCTGCGTATTCTGGACTCTAAAGATGCCAAAACTCAAAGCATCCTGGAAAATGCACCAAAACTTCACGACTTTATGGGTGAAGACACCATGGCGCATTTTTCCCAGTTGCAGCAGTATCTGACTGATGCCGGTGTCAGCTTCGTGATTAATCAAAAATTGGTCCGTGGTCTGGATTATTACAACAAAACTGTATTTGAATGGACCACCACCCATTTGGGTTCACAGGGGACAGTGTGTGCCGGCGGCCGTTATGATGGTCTGGTGGGGCAGTTAAAAGGCAAGCCAGAACAGTCGGTTCCGGCAGTTGGTTTTGCCATGGGCATGGAGCGTTTATTGCTTCTATTGGAACAGGTCGAAGACAACAGCCCAAGCCGCGATTGTGAAGTGTTCCTGGTGGCCGATCCGGCATCACAAGGTAAAGCACTGGTGCTGGCAGAGCAGATTCGTGACCAGCTTGAAGCCAGTGGTAGTGCCATTCGCCTGAAAGTCGGCTCACAAGGCTCGATGAAAAGCCAGATGAAAAAAGCCGACCAGTCGGGTGCACTGTATGCTTTAATTCTGGGTGAGCGTGAGTGGGAAAACCAGCGCTTCGCCGTTAAAGAACTGGCCACTGCCGAGCAGTTGGATGTAGCTGTGGCAGGGATTGTGCCATTTATGATTGAAAAATTTTCTTCAAAATAAGCCAAAGAACATAAGGAAAAGGGTAATTCAATGAGCGCATTAAGTGATGATGAACAACTTGATCATTTAAAATCATTCGCTAAGAAATATGGTTCTGCAATTATTAGCGGGATTTTGATTGCGCTGATTGCCTTTTTCGGATGGCAATACTGGCAGAAGAAAAACCTGGCTGAAGATCAGACCAACACCGCCAAAGTCCAGCAACTGATGGACGAGGCGCGTGCGGCTGAAGGCGATGACAAAGCTTTCCAGAATCTGTCGACCACGGCCGATAAGATTGTGAAAGAAGCTCCAGATTCCGTCCAGGCCATTCAGACCCAGTTCTTAATGGCGAAACTGGCCTATGATCAGGGCGATTATGCCGGTGCAGAAAAAGCCTTAAAGAAAGTTGAAAATTCTAAAGTCGATGATGCCGGCTTAATGCAGGTATTAAAACTGCGTTTGGCCTATGCGCAATTGGCACAAAAGAAATATGATGAGGCACTGAAAACCTTGTCTGCCGTCAACGATCCTGCCTTTAAAGCAACAGCTGAAGAAGCGCGTGGTGATGTGTACGTGGCGAAAAATGATATTGAAAATGCCAAAAAAGCGTATCAGAACGCATGGAATGCGTTACTTGAACGTCAACAGGAACGTCAAATTTTACAAATTAAACTCGAAAGTGTCGGCGTTTTAGTTGATGATCCTGAAATTGAACGTCCTGTAATCGACACACAAGTGGATGAAACTGAATGAATAGAAAATATAAGATCCCGTTTGCACTAACTGTTTTAAGCCTTGCATTGGTTGGCTGTTCAAGCAACAGCATTAAAGTTGAAAAAGTAAAACCGAATCCTTTGCCAAAACTGCAACAGGCCAAAACCCTGGTGCCTGTATTTTCTCAAAACACCTCATCGACTGCTGAAGAAGATCCGCTGCGTTTACAGCTAGATGTCGATAATGGCGTGGTATTTAGTATTGATCCTAAAGGTGAAGTAGCGGCCTATCGTGGCAAGCAGCGTTTGTGGCAGACCGAAGTCAGCAAACAGGGGCTCAGCTCAGGTGTAGAAGCGGCAGAAGGTCTGGTGATTGTTGGGAATCAGAAAGGTCAACTGTTTGCACTGGATCAGGCTACAGGTGAGAAAAAATGGACCGCACAATTGACTGGCGCCATTCTGGCACCTTCGCTGGTGCATGCCAACCGTGTGGTGACCATCAGCAATGATGGTATTGTCTATGCGCATAACCTGGCGACTGGCCAGCAAATGTGGACTTACAATTTGCCGAATGTCCAGTTTAGCCTGCGTGGTAGCGCTGCACCGGTAGCGGTTGATCCGCGTACCGTGCTGGTAGCAACCGCCAATGCTTATATTTATGCAATTGATGTGGTGACCGGTACGCCGCGTATGCAGCGCCGTGTGGCCATCAGTGAAGGTCGCTCCGATATTCAGCGTTTAAATGATATTGATGGCGATCCGGTAGTAGCTGGCCAGTTCCTGGTCACTACCAGCTTCCAGGGCCAGGTGACCGTCACTGATCTGGCTTCACAGCAAGTGGTTTGGAGCGAAGACCTGAGCAGCACCAAACGTCCGGAAGTGGTCGGCAATGGGGTTTTTGTCGCCAGTGCCGATGGCCGTTTAGTGGCTTATGAAATTACCAGTGGCCAGAAGCTGTGGGAAAATAACCAGTTGCTTAACCGTCGTTTAAGTAACCCGGTAATGCTGGGTCAGGACCTGGTGGTGGGAGATATGGATGGTGTCTTGCATCTGTTTAACCCGAGCAACGGTCAGCTGATTGGTCGCGCCAAAACCAGCGGTGAAGTGCGTTCTTTACGTGTCATCGACAACCAGTTATATGTTGGTACGCAAAAGGGTGCATTCAGCATTTGGCAGAACCGTTAACTTTTTGTTGCCTTATGTTAAACTAGGCGACAATTTCCGTATTTTTTAACGCGGGGTGATTGAATGTTCAATGCCCCGTGTTTTTATTCAGGTCTTTGACTGAAATTTTTTCTTCCCATTTGTTTCTGATGTTCAGACCCGTGTAGTGGACTGATCACAAATAAAGGTTAATCTATGAAACCCGTAATTGCGCTCATTGGTCGTCCGAACGTCGGAAAATCAACGTTGTTTAACCAGATCACCAAGAGTCGTGATGCTCTGGTCGCAGACTTTGCCGGCCTGACGCGTGACCGTAAATATGGTGATGCGACCTATCAGAATAAATCCTTCATCGTGGTCGATACCGGCGGTATTGGCGAATCTGAAGGTGGTATCGATTCTTACATGGCCGAGCAGTCGAAAACCGCCATCCATGAAGCCGATATGATCATCTTCGTGGTCGATGCACGTGCCGGTCTGCTGGCTTCGGATGAACAGATTGCCCGTGAACTGCGTACGCTGGGTAAAAAAGTCTTTCTGGTGGCCAACAAGGTTGATGGCGTACATGCAGAAGCCGCACTGGTTGAATTCTTTAAACTGGGGATGGGCGAGCCAATGCAAGTGGCCGCCAGCCATGGTCGCGGTGTTCAGCAGATGCTGGAAGAAGTACTGCAAGATGTGCCGGAAGATGAAAACCCGGAAGAGCGTGATGAAGACACGGGTCTGCGTCTAGCGATTATTGGTCGTCCAAACGTGGGTAAATCGACGCTGGTGAACCGTTTGCTGGGTGAAGAGCGCGTGGTTGCTTTTGACCAGCCGGGCACAACACGTGACTCGATCTATATTCCGTTTGAGCGTGAAGGGCGTAAATACACCCTGATTGATACTGCCGGTGTACGCCGTAAAGGCAAGGTCGATGAAATGATCGAGAAATTCTCGATTGTAAAAACCTTGCAGGCGATGAAAGATGCCAACGTGGTGGTTGTGGTGGTCGATGCCCGTGAAGGGATTGTCGAGCAGGACCTGCACCTGATTGGTTATGCGCTGGAAGCTGGCCGTGCCATGGTGATTGCGATCAATAAATGGGACAACATGTCTGAATATGATCGCAAGCAGTGTAAGCTGGATGTCGAGCGCCGCTTTGACTTTATTCCTTGGGCGCGTATTCACCTGATTTCAGCGCTGCATGGCACTGGGGTGGGTGATCTTTATCCATCAATTCATCGTGCTTATGAGTCTTCGCGCTTAAAAGTATCACCAGCCAAACTGACTCAGATTCTGAATGATGCAACTGAAGCGCACCATCCGCCAAAAGTGCAGGGTCGTGCCATTAAAATGCGTTATGCACACATGGGAGGCCAGAACCCGCCAACGATTGTAATTCACGGTAACAAGGTTGATAAAACCCCGGCCGATTATCGTCGTTACCTGGAAAACGTGTTCCGTAAGGTCTATAAGCTGGAAGGAACTCCGGTGAAGATTGAATTTAAAACCTCTGAGAACCCGTTTGAAGGACGTAAATCACAGGTGGATGAACGTACTGCTGCGCGTCGTCGTCGTTATGTACAGAAGTTTAAGAAAGCCGAGAAGAAATTTAAACGCGGTTAAGCGGTTTGTCGCTTGATACAAAAAAAGCCCGAATCAGATTCGGGCTTTTTTATGGCCATCAGTTTCTAGTCTGGACGCCGTGCCAGCCACATATTGCTATAACGATTCACCCACTGCGGGCTTAGGCGTGACAGGGTAAACAGGAATTTGCTTTTTAATCCGACCGGCTGATGGGTGGCGGTAAATAGCGAGCTTTTTCGCGTAACACAACTGAAAATTTCATCGGCCACATCTTCCGCGCTTAAATGTACCCCCATATTTTGGATGGTGCCGGCATCCATATCTTTGACCATGGCGGTTTGTACAAACAGAGGCATCACATCCAGCACCCGGATACCATATTTTTGCCATTCAACATCCAGCCCTTCGCTTATACCGCGTACCGCAAATTTGCTGGCCGAATACGACACCAGATCGGCCTGTCCATAAATGGCCGAAGCTGATGACAGGTTCACCACCCGGGCAAAAGTCGCCTGTTTTAAATAAGGCAGTGCGGCATGACAGCCATTTAGTACCCCATTGACATTAACTTGCATGGTGCGCTGATGCGCCTGAATCTCGGTGTCTTCAAAAGCACCCGAATATAAGATACCGGCATTATTGACTAAAATATTCAGCTCGCCAGCCCAGTCTACAAAACGCGCCAAAGCCGTTTGCCACTGTGCATAATCCGCGACATCCAGCCCGCCGGCTTGCGCATTGGGACCCAGCTGCTGCGCCAGTTGCTCGGCCTGTGCAACATTTAAATCATAAATTCCGACTTTATAACCCGCCTGATAAAATAAGCGGGCCACTGCTGCACCAATGCCTTGTGCTGCACCACTAATGAAGATACTGTGCATGTGGCTAACTCCTTGTGTTTTTGTTTTTCAAAGTGTTGTTCTGTTGAGAGCATAGCAAATATTTTTATGTAGATGATGGTTAAAGAAGGTAGAAATCGGCATGGATCAGTTATTGGCAGTGATGAAACAGCTTCGTGAGCAATGTCCGTGGGACCAGAAGCAGACCCCAGAATCGCTGACCAAGTATGCGATTGAAGAAGCCTATGAAGTCGAAGCGGCCGTGCGCAGTGGTCATGCTCAGGACGTCAAAGAAGAACTGGGTGATCTATTGCTGCAAGTGGTATTCCAGTCGCAAATGTATAGCGAGCAGGGTGCTTTTGACTTTCAGGATGTGGTGCAGGCCATTACCGATAAAATGATTCGCCGTCATCCGCATGTATTTCAGCCCGAGCAGTTTGCGGCCTTAAGCCCGGAAGATGTCAGTGCATTGTGGCAGCAGATTAAACAGCAGGAAAAAGCCGGCAAACCTGCATCGCGCTTATCTGAGGTCAAACATGGCCCGGCCATTCAGCAGGCACAGCAGTTACAGCACAATGTCGCGCAGATTGGCTTTGATTTTCCCGATGTCACTGGTGCGATGCAAAAAGTCGATGAAGAGTTGCAGGAGTTGAAACAGGCGGTGGATCGGCAAAATTCCGACGAAATTCTGGATGAGCTGGGCGACTGTTTATTCTCTTTAATTAATGTTGGCCGTAAACTGAATCTGTCCAGCGAAATGGCTTTGCTGAGTACCGTACATAAATTTAGAACCCGCTTTGCTTTCATTGAACAGCAGTTACAACAGCAGCATAAAAATATAGAACAGGTGTCGTTGGCTGAAATGGATCAGCTGTGGGAGCAGGCAAAACAACAATTAAAATGACAGAGTGACCATGACAAGAAGAATAAGATTTCAACACGCTCAAGCTCTAATTCAACTGGCGTTAATGTTCTGCCTGTTTTGTAGTTTTTTCGCGCTGCAAAATGTGCAGGCAGAAAATTATGATGCGCGTTATCTGCAATGGAAGGCTGAACAAGAGGCGATTGATGCCCGCTTAAGCTCGTCGGCTTCTACGAAGACTTCCCAACCCCGTTCAGCTAGCGCAGGCAGTAGTGAAAAAATTAATCTGAATATGGCAACAGCCGCGCAATTACAGCAATTATCTGGCGTGGGACAAAAGAAGGCGGAAGCTATTATTGAGTACCGCAATCGGCATGGAAAATTCAAACGGATTGAAGATTTACAGCTGGTCAAAGGGATTGGACCGGCATTATTGGCCAAAAACCGGCACCGGCTGGGTATTTAATCGGGTCTGATCATCGGCCAACACCGCATCAGCCGGGCCCGAGTATTGAGATAATCAAATTGCCCTTTGATTGTGTTAGAGATATGATTAGCGTCATCTAATCTATTTTACGTTCAGACGTAGGAGACAGCGTCTTTTGCAAACTTTGCGCGCGTCAAAATGTGGTTTATCAACCACGCAATTACCTGCTTACATTCTAGATGTTATTGATGCTTTAACCAAAGCTGGCTATGAAGCTTATATCGTTGGTGGTGGTGTTCGTGACCTGATGTTGGGCCTGAATCCGAAGGATTTTGATGCCGTGACCAATGCCACGCCATCTCAGGTCAAAGAGGTGTTCGGACGCCGCTGTCGCATTATCGGACGCCGCTTTGAGCTGGCTCATGTCTATTCTGGACGTGAACTGGTGGAAGTTGCTACCTTCCGTGCACCGCCGAAAAGAGCGGTGACCTCTGCTGCGGGCATGATTTTAAGAGACAATAACTGGGGCACGATTGAGCAGGATTTTGCCCGTCGTGACTTCAGTATCAATGCTTTGTATTACCAGCCACGTAAAGGAATCGTGCTGGATTTCTGTCATGCAGTTGATGACATTAAATCCAAAACCTTGCGTCTGCTCGGTGATCCGACCGTCCGTTTTGAAGAAGATCCGGTGCGGATGCTGCGGACCTTACGTTTTGCGGCCAAGCTGAATTTCAATATTGATCCGGCCATTCTGGAGATTTTTACTCCGGAAATGACTCAGTTGCTGCGCGATGTTTCTCCGCACCGTCTGTATGATGAATCGCAAAAACTGTTCACCATGGGGCATTTAAATCGCGTCTTGCCGATGCTAATCGACTTCGGTATCTGGCGTCAGCTTTTTGCCGACATCAAGCCGGACATCACCCCCTTTATTGAACTGGCTGCAAAAAATACCGATCAGCGCATTGCGATTGGCAAAACCATCAACCCGGCCTTTTTCTATGCGGTGCTGCTGTGGAAGCCATTTTTAGAGCGCTGTGATTTTTATCTGTCCAAAGGGGTAATTCCGGCAGAAGCACGTGCACAGGCTGGGCTGGATGTGTTGAAACGTCAGGCCACCCGCACGGTGATTCCGCGTTTTGCCGAAACCTTTATTCGTGAAGTCTGGGAAATGCAAACCCGTTTGCTGAATCCAAAACCTCAGCAAATTGCTGCCCTGTCCAACCATGCACGTTTCCGTGCCGGTTTCGACTTTTTGCTGCTGCGTGAAAGATCTGGCGATGCCCAGACTCAAGAGATGGGTACGTGGTGGGATCAGTACCAGACCATGAGCACCGATGAAAAAGAACGTGCCATTGGCCAGTACAACCGTCAGCGGGCCAAGAGCCGTCGCAAAGCTGCACAGGAAGAACATCTGGAGCAGCAGCTGAATGCCGCGCAGACCGCCGAAATTGAACCGCTGGTGAATGAGCCGGAGCCACGCAGCCGCCGTGCCCGTAAAGCCAAACAGCAGGAAGATGCCCGTGCCCAGGTTGCATCAACATCATCAAGCAATGGCTCGGGGATTGGTGCAGACCATCCAATTCTGAAGCGCAAGCGGGTACAACGGGATTTAAGTCAGGTTATTTTCGGGCCAACACAATGAGTAGGGTGACTTATATTGGCCTGGGCAGTAACCTGGGCGATTCACGCCAGATTCTGACCGAAGCTGTGCACAAGCTGGCGACGTTGGGTCAGGTCAAAACCTCTAAACTGTATCAAAGTCCGCCAATGGGGCCACAAGACCAGCCGAATTATTTAAATGCGGTGGTACAGCTGCGTACAGATTTACCGGCGCTGGAATTGCTGGATCAGCTGCAGCGTTTTGAGCAGGAAGCCGGACGGGTGCGTTTACGCCATTGGGGTGAACGCACGCTCGATCTGGATTTACTCCTCTATGGACAGGAGCAGATTCAGCATGAACGTCTGACTGTGCCGCATGTCGGCGTTTTAGAACGCGATTTCGTGGTCATTCCATTACTGGATTTAGACCCCGAACTGCGTGTGCATACGCAATTATTAAAAGACTTGCCGTTCATTCAACAGCCCGCACTGGATGTGCTGGACCATGAACACTGGGCAAATATTTAAAGTGATTTTTAGCATGTTCTATGCTTTTCCTAGAGGAACATCTCCATGATTAGTCTCAGTGACTTAAGACAATTTAAAGCCGATGGTCGCAAATTCTCCTGCCTGACTTGTTATGATGCGAGTATGGCCAAGGCAATGGAAATTGCTGAAATTGATAGTATTTTAATTGGCGACTCGCTGGGGATGTCGATTCAGGGCCGTGACTCTACCTTGCCGGTGACCGTTGAAGATATGGCCTATCATACGGCAGCAGTGCGTCGTGGCAATCAGCATGCCTTTATCATGACCGATCTGCCATTTATGAGTTATGCCACCTTGAATGATGCACTGCAAAGCTCGAAAACCGTGATGCAGGCCGGTGCGCAAATGGTCAAAATGGAAGGTGGTGCCTGGCTGGCTGAAACCGTAGAAGTGCTGACCCGTAACGGAATTCCAGTGTGTGTGCATTTGGGCCTGACGCCGCAATCGGTACATGTCTTTGGCGGTTATAAACTCCAGGCGCGTACCCGTGAAGCGGCGGACAAGTTGATTGCCGACTGTCAGGCGGTGGTTGATGCCGGTGCTGCGCTGTTATTGCTGGAATGTGTACCGGCGCAGCTTGGTCAGGAAATTAGCGCCCTGTTCCCGCATATTCCGGTAATTGGGATTGGTGCCGGTGCAGACACCGATGGTCAGGTGCTGGTGGTGCAAGATATGCTGGGTCTGACGTTTGGCCGCGTTGCCAAATTTGTACGGAACTTTATGAAAGAGCAGTCTGGTGAAACAGCCATTTTAGATGCCTTCAAAGCCTATCATGCTGCGGTACAAGACGGTTCTTTCCCGGCACGTGAACAAACTTTCCAAGTTGAGTTGTAAAACATGAAAACAGAAACCACGATTCAGGGATTGGCAGCCTCATTAAATCCTGCACGTGCAGCGCGTAAAATTATTGGTTTTGTCCCGACCATGGGCAATTTGCATGAAGGCCATCTGAGCTTGGTGCGTGAAGCGCGTCAATTATGTGATGTGGTGGTGGTCAGCATCTTCGTGAACCCGATTCAGTTTGGTCCAAATGAAGATTTTGACAATTATCCGCGAACTCTGGAACAAGACAGTCAATTGCTGGCAGAAGCCGGTTGTGACATTGTATTTGCGCCTTCTGTCGAGCAAATGTATGGCAAAAGCCCGCGTTTAACCAACATCAGTGTGTCTGAAATTACCGAAGACCTGTGTGGTTTGCAGCGTCCGGGACATTTTGATGGTGTCGCGGTGGTGGTGACCAAGCTGTTTAATATTGTGCAGCCGAACTATGCCTTCTTTGGCCAAAAAGATTATCAACAGCTGGCGGTGATCCGTCAGTTTGTACGTGACCTGAATATTCCACTGGAAGTGATTGGCGTGCCAATTGTCCGGGCAGAGGATGGTCTGGCGCTCAGTTCACGTAACGGTTATTTAAGTGAACAGGAACGTAAAACGGCACCAGTAATTTATCAAAGCCTGAAAAATGCTGAACAGGCACTGCAACAGGGTGAAAAGCTGTCAGAAGTGTTAGCGAATATTAAGGCAGCATTGACGCAGGCCGGCTTTGTTGTGGACTATGTAGAGGCACGTACACCTGAACTGCAAAAAATTGATGAATTTAATCAAGAGATTGTTTTGTTCGTGGCGGCAAAATTGGGAAGCACCCGCTTAATTGATAATATGCAGATCAAACCGACTGCATAGCTCAGCAATGGAAAGGACAGCCTTGTCATGAAGCGTATTTTGATTGTGACCGGACAATCAGGTTCAGGAAAATCCTCGGCTTTGCAGGTTCTCGAAGACCTCGGATATTACTGTATTGATAACCTTCCTCTGGCATTGCTGCCCGAAATTGTGGCCAAGCTTGATCTGGAAAATAATCTGGAACAGCTGGCGCTAGGGGTCGATGTACGCAGTACCCGCGCCAATTTGCAGGAATTTGACCAGGTGTTTGAACAGCTGCAAGGTCATGGCTCGGTCGATATTATTTATCTGACTGCCCAAGATCAGGAGCTGATCACCCGCTTTAGTGCTTCGCGCCGTCCGCATCCTCTGGCCAGCCGGTTTAAAAGTCTGCATCAATGCATTCAGGAAGAAAAAGTCCTGCTTATGCCGATTCAGCTGCGCTCCACGGTGCACATTGATACCACCGACAAGAGTGTGCATGACTTAAAGCATACCTTGCTGTCGAAGCTGGGTCAGACCGATAAACTGATTGTGATTTTGCAATCTTTTGGCTACAAGTATGGTATTCCGCTGGATGCCGACTATGTCTTTGATATCCGGCATTTGCCGAACCCACATTGGGATCTGTCTTTGCGCAAATATTCCGGACTGGATGAGCCGGTGCAACAGTTTCTGGAACAGCATGAACAGACCAATGAAATGTTCCAGGATATTTATCAGTTTTTAAATAAATGGCTGCCTGCATTTGCAGAAGGGCATCGTCATTATATGACCATCTCTATTGGCTGTACCGGTGGGCAGCACCGATCTGTTTATATGGTGGATAGACTAAAAAAGGCACTTGAGGCACAATGGTCTATTCAAGTCTTACACCGGGAAATGAAGCACTGGTCATGATTGACACAACTGTTGACGTAATTAATAAACTAGGTTTACATGCGCGTGCATCAGGCAAACTGATTGAAGTCACCACGAAATTCCGTTCGTCCATTCAAATTGGCAAAGGTGACAAGTTGGTCGATGCAAAAAATATCATGTCCCTGCTCATGCTCGGCGCAGGTAAGGGCACAACTTTACGTTTAGTGATTGAAGGTGCAGATGAAGAACAAGCTTTATCTGAAATTCAGGCACTTTTTGCAGCAAAATTTTACGAGGCAGATTAATCGTGGCACGTCGACCGCACCGTTTTACCGAAGATGATTTCGAATCTTTAGAAGGACGTGCAAGTAAAACTGAACAGAAAAAAGCCGTACAGCGTATGGCTGCTTTGGGCGAGCAGTTGGCTCAACTGAACCCGAAGCAAATTCAAAAGCTTCCTGTAGATGAGCGTTTAATTGATGCACTCATTGAAGTGCAGAATATCAGTTCGCATGAGGCGCGTCGCCGTCAGTTCCAGCGGATTGGGAAACTGCTGCGCAATGAAGATGAATCGGTGATTCTGTCTTATTTAACCCCGCAGCAGGGTGCCAAAAAAACCGCACAGCTGCAACGCTGGGTCGAGCGGATTATTAAAGATGGTGATCCGGTAATTAATGATTTCTGCAAAACTTATAATGCGGCAGAACGACATACCCTGCGTCAGCATGTGTTGCGCATTCACCGTGATTTGAAAGTGGAAATGCCGGAAGCAGAGCTGGAAGCATCCAAGTTAAAATTGTTTAACTATGTGCAGCAAGTGGCGCTGTTATCTGACAATTAAGCTAATCAGACTTCATCTGGTCCGAAGCCATTAAAAACGACTCAATGGAGTCGTTTTTTTATTGCGGTTCATTTTTGGGTGACTGATTTGAAAACGGGCACTATGACCCGCATCAACATCTCAGCTGGCTTTAACCGAACTCGCCGACAGCGCGTTCTTTGGCCCATTCACGTAATACAAACTTCTGTAATTTGCCGGTCGAGGTTTTAGGAATCTCGGTAATCACCACTTCTTTTGGCACTTTAAAGCGCGCCAGATGCTGCTGGCAGAAGGTAATGATTTCATCTTCGGTCACGGTTTTACCTTCTTTAATTTCAATAAAGGCGCACGGCACTTCCTGCCAGCGCGGATCCGGTTTGGCCACCACTGCCGCGGTGAGGACCGCAGGGTGCTGATACAACACCTCTTCAACTTCCAGCGAGGAAATATTTTCACCGCCGGAAATGATCACATCCTTGGAGCGGTCGGTAATTTTGGCATAGCCGTCCGGCTGGCAAACGGCCAGGTCGCCGGTATGGAACCAGCCGCCGGCAAAGGCTTCGGCCGTCGCTTCCGGATTTTTTAAATAGCCTTTCATCACGATATTGCCACGGAACATAATTTCGCCCATGGTTTCGCCATCGTTCGGTACCGGTTGCATGGTCTCCGGGTCAAGGACTTTCATGCCATCTTGCAGCGGATACGGCACACCTTGGCGTGAATGTAATTGCGCCTGTTCCTGAATGGTCAGCTCGGACCAGCCAGCTTGTGATGCGCAGAGCGCTGATGGGCCATAGGTTTCCGTTAAGCCATAAACATGGGTCACGTTAATGCCGAGATTACGCATCCCTTCAATAATTGCCGCAGGCGGTGCAGCACCGGCCACCATCACTTCTACGCGATGCTCAATTTTGATCTGCTGCTGTTCCGGGGCATTAATCAGCATCGACAGTACAATCGGTGCGCCGCAGAAGTAATCAACTTTGTGTTCAGCAATCAGCTTAAAAATCAGTTCAGGATCGACTTTACGCAGGCAGATATTGGTACCGCCATTGGCTGCCATGGTCCAAGCAAAACACCAGCCGTTGCAGTGGAACAGCGGCAAGGTCCATAAATAGGTCGCGCGCGGGGTCATACCGCAGGCAATAATATTACTGGCGGCATTGATATAAGCCCCACGATGATGATAGACCACGCCTTTCGGGTTGCCAGTGGTGCCAGAGGTATAGTTCAGGCTAATCGCATCCCATTCATCTTGTGGGAGTGACCATTCAAAATTGGCATCGCCTTCAGCCAGCCAGTCTTCATATTCAATCTGGCCAATCGGGGCAGTAAAGCACTGCTCATACAGCTCATCTTCAACATCAATCACAAAAATTTTTTGTGGCACCAGCGCCAACGCTTCTTTGGCCACGGCAGAAAATTCCGGATCAACCAGTAACACTTTGGATTCGGCATGTTCCAGCATAAAGGCCAGACTTTTGGCATCGAGCCGGGTATTGAGGGTATTAAGGACGGCGCCTGCCATTGGCACGGCAAAATGTGCTTCCAGCATGGCTGGTACGTTCGGGAGTAAGGTGGACACGGTATCATTCTTGCCGACCCCCAGCTGTTGTAGCTGATGGGCAAACTGGCGACAGCGCTGATATTTTTCTCGCCAGGTAATGCGGCGTTTACCGTGAATAATGGCGTCCTGATGCGGGTAGATATAAGCAGCGCGTTCAAGGTATCTCAGTGGAGACAAGGCCACGAAATTGGCAGGGGTACGCGGCAATTGATCATATGCGCTAACCATTATTATTACTCCCTAATCATATTTATTGTTTCTCTGGTTTAAAGATATTCATTTCAGTGCAGGCTTGCAGTTATTCTTTAGTCGAGTGAGCGGTATTGCAGCTAAATAGGCACGCTATCACCTGAAATATAAACCTTTTTTGATCCGGTAAAATTGTATGGAGATATTTCTTTTTTATCTGGGTGTAGCTGATGATGGCAGTTGCAGATAGATTGGCCAGATCAGCATATAAAAAGCCACATCATCCGTTTGACCGGTAAATCCGGAAATAAAATTGGCCCATGCAGCACATTTTTTTAAATCGGAAAAAATTAAGCATAAACACGAGGCTTAATTTGAATTTTCTCGGAGAAAAGGTTTAATCACCGCACCAAGACGTGTAAAATTCTAGTCGATTTTTTATTTACCACCGTTTTTTATCTTTTGAGGTTCTCCTCGATCATAATCTCGCGGTGACATGCTCCATGGTACGGGGCATCACTCCTTAAGGATTTTCTATGCCAATTATCACTTTGCCGAATGGTGATCAAAAACAATTTGATCAAGCTGTATCTGTGATGGAAGTTGCACAAAGCATCGGCCCAGGTCTTGCCAAAAATACTGTGGCAGGTCGTGTGAACGATCGTTTAGTCGATGCCTGCGATTTAATTACTGAAGATGCCACCTTACAAATCATCACACCGAAAGACGAAGAAGGGGTCGAAATTATTCGTCACTCTTGTGCGCACCTGGTGGGCCATGCGGTAAAACAATTGTTCCCTGAAGCAAAAATGGTGATTGGTCCAGTCATTGAAGAAGGTTTCTACTATGACATCTGGATGCCACGTCCATTTACTTTAGATGACATGGCGGCCATCGAAGAGCGTATGAAAAAGCTCATCGACCAGGACTACGATGTTGTGAAAAAAATGACCCCGCGTGATGAAGTCATTGCTGAATTCACTGCGCGTGGCGAAGAATACAAACTGCGCCTGATTGCAGACATGCCTGAAGAAACTCAAATGGGCTTGTACTACCATCAGGACTATCTGGATATGTGCCGTGGTCCGCACGTACCAAATACCAAATTCTTAAAATCATTCAAGCTGACCAAAATCTCGGGTGCTTACTGGCGCGGTGATGCCAAAAACGAGCAGCTGCAACGGATTTATGGTACCGCCTGGGCTGACAAGAAACAGCTGGCTGCCTACATCAAACGTATTGAAGAAGCAGAAAAGCGTGACCACCGTAAAATTGGTAAAGCCTTAGACCTGTTCCATATGCAGGAAGAAGCACCGGGTATGGTGTTCTGGCATCCAAATGGCTGGACCATTTACCAGGTGCTGGAACAGTACATGCGTAAAGTGCAGCAGGACAACGGTTATCAGGAAATCCGTACCCCGCAGGTGGTCGATTTCACCCTGTGGGAAAAATCGGGTCATGCCGCGAACTATGCGGAAAACATGTTTACCACGCATTCTGAAAACCGTAACTACGCAGTGAAGCCAATGAACTGCCCATGTCACGTGCAGGTGTTTAACCAGGGCCTAAAGTCGTATCGTGATTTACCAATCCGTCTGGCAGAATTTGGTTCATGTCACCGTAACGAGCCATCGGGTTCATTGCACGGTATTATGCGGGTACGTGGTTTCACGCAAGATGACGCGCATATTTTCTGTACCAAAGAGCAGATTGGCCAAGAGGTTGCTGACTTTATTCAGTTAACCTTAGATGTCTACAAAGACTTTGGCTTTGAAGATGTGCAAATGAAGTTATCGACTCGTCCTGAAAAACGTGTGGGTGATGATGCACTGTGGGATCTGGCGGAAAAATCACTGGCCGATGCTTTGGATGCAGCGGGTCTGGCCTGGGAATTACAGCCGGGTGAAGGTGCATTCTATGGTCCGAAAATTGAATTCTCATTGAAAGACTGCTTAGGCCGTGTATGGCAGTGCGGTACCATTCAGTGTGACTTTAACTTGCCAGAACGTTTAGATGCTTCTTATGTGACGGAAGATAACGACCGTGATCAGCCGGTAATGTTACACCGTGCGATTCTTGGGAGTTTTGAGCGTTTTATTGGTATACTTATTGAACACTATGCGGGCTTTATGCCACCTTGGTTATCGCCAACACAAGCCTGTGTAATGAATATTACCGACGCGCAAGCTGAAGCCTGTGGGTCAGTCGTCGAGAAACTGAAAGAAAACGGTATCCGTGCGATTTCTGACTTGAGAAATGAGAAAATCGGCTTTAAGATTCGTGAACGTACTTTAGAGCGTATTCCTTACTTGCTGGTTCTTGGCGACCGTGAAGTAGAGGAAGGTACAGTGAACGTGCGTACCCGCTCAGGAAAAAATTTGGGTACTATGTCAATTGATGCTTTCATTGACCTAGTAAAAGCAGCCGTTGCCGAACGCGGCCGGTACATTGTGGAGTAAGAAAGATTAAACAGCCTGACCGTAACCAACAACAAGGTGCTAAGAGTAACCGCCCTGCAATTAATGACGAGATCCGTGCAAAAGAAGTACGCCTCGTTGCAGCGGATGGTGAACAAAAAGGAATTGTTTCTTTAGCGGAAGCATTGCGTGCTGCAGAGGATGCAGATCTTGACCTCGTTGAGATTGTGGCAAATGCAGAGCCGCCTGTTTGTAAAATCATGGATTACAACAAGCACTTGTTTGACCTGAAGCAAAAGCAAAAAGATGCCAAGAAAAAGCAGCATCAAGTGCAGGTAAAAGAAATTAAATTGCGCCCAGCAACCGATGTAGGTGACTACAACGTAAAACTGCGTGCCATTTTAAAGTTCTTGGAAGAAGGCAACAAAGTCAAAATCACGCTGCGTTTCCGTGGTCGTGAAATGGCGCACCAACAATTGGGTCTGGCACAATTACAGAAAATTGAAGCGGATGTAGCTGAAATTGGTGTAGTTGAACAGGCGCCAAAAATGGAAGGTCGTCAAATGGGTATGCTGCTTGGACCGAAAAAGAAAAAGTAAGCATCTCCGAATCAAAAAAGCACTGCCCAGCAGTGCTTTTTTTGTGACTACAGTTTATGAGGTCACTAATATTTTGACGTAATGATCGTTCGGTATGTTGAGCAGCTCAGCATACTTTGCATGATAAAAGCTCGGTGACTTTCGAACAGCTGCGGGTCATCTCTGGTGTTTAATTTTTATGTGACAACAGTTGCCCTGCTCAGGCTTATCTCGTATCTTTAACGGCAGAGCAATAACACATGACAACGACAAGAGCGCAAGGATATACACATGATTGATCTTTATTATTGGGGCACGCCCAATGGTCATAAAATTACGATTGCCTTAGAAGAAATGGCGCTGCCATACCAGATTTTCCCGATTAATATCCTTGAAAACGACCAGTTTCAGCCAGATTTTCTGCGCATTTCTCCCAACAATAAAATTCCGGCTATCGTCGATCAGGATGGACCGAATGGCCAGCCGATTTCGATTTTTGAATCGGGGGCGATCTTGCAATATCTGGGCCGTAAAACCGGTATGTTCTATCCGGTAGATGAGCTCGAGCGGGTAGAGGTGGAGCAGTGGCTGATGTGGCAAATGGGTGGCTTAGGCCCGATGCTGGGGCAGAACCATCACTTTAGCCGCTTTGCACCCGAGCGTATAGCCTATGCCACCGAGCGTTATGTCAATGAAAGCAAACGTCTGTATGGCGTGTTAAACAAGCAGCTGATCGGGCAGAAATATGTAGCCGGTGAATATTCAATTGCCGATATGGCGATTTTACCGTGGTTGTTACGCCATGAATGGCAGCAGATTCCGCTAGAAGATTATCCGCATGTGCAGGATTATATTGAGCGTTTAACCGCCCGTCCGGCAGTACAACGCGCCCTGGCGATTCAGGTTTAAATAATCATCATAAAATCACCTAAAGCATCTTCGGGTGCTTTTTTTGTGATTTCAGTTAAGATGGGCAGAACCTGTTAACTGCATCTGTTATGGCTTATCTGCTGTTATTTCTGTCGGCCTTTGGGGCGGCTACCTTATTGCCGTTGCAATCTGAAGCGGTATTACTGGGCCTGCTCATTCAAGAGCAACATTCGGTGATGGCTTTAATAGCCATCGCCAGTCTGGGCAATATTCTGGGCAGCTGTGTGAACTGGTGGTTAGGACTCAAGATCGAGCAGTATAAAGACAAGCGCTGGTTTCCGGTGTCTGAACCCAAGCTGCAGCAGGCACAGCAGATTTATCGGAAATATGGCTTCTGGTCCTTACTGCTGAGCTGGGTGCCGGTGATTGGTGATCCAATCACCTTAATTGCCGGTTTAATGAAAGAAAACTTCGCCCGATTTCTGCTGATGGTGAGTGTAGCCAAAATCGGGCGTTATCTGTTTATTTATCTGGCTTATGCCATGTTCTAGTTTAGCCCTCACATTCTGCTGGCTGAAAACGGACTTCATCTTTCAGGTTGGATTTTTTATAGATCCAGAATTTGCGTGGTACATCGACCTGTGCACCTTGCAGCGCCTGAATCAGTTTCTGGTCCAGCGCATAACGGCCGGAACCTTGCTGAATTTTAACCTTGTGGATGTTGCCGTATTTATCGGCTTTCATTTTGAACTGAATCCGGCGGGCATGACCATTTAACTCATCTTCGGTGACGTTCAGTTGAGGCTGGCTGCGATATTGAAACGCGCTTTTTGCGCCGGCTTGCTGCGCTTGCCAGACAGTCGAGTCAAAGCTGTAGTGGCAGTCCTGAGCAGTATCTTTTAAATCCAGATGAAAGACCTGATAACCAATCACTGGAACCGGGGTATCATCGACCAGATGTGGTTTGATTCTGGCCTGTTTTACCGCCTGGCTAATCAGCTGATCTAAAGATTTTAGTCCGGTGCTTTCCTGTACCGTGACCTTGTTGATTTGCCCCGATTCATCGGCATGAATCCGTAAAATGGCCGCGCGGTTTTGCTGCTTTAAATCGGCATTGCTATAACGCAGCTGCGGAAACTCGGTCCATTGAATACGCGTGGTCAGATGGGCAGCCAACGCCGAGGTTTTTTGTACTTGCAGTTGTTCGGCAGGGGCAGCAATGGCAAGCGTGGCACTAAGCGGCAGCGCCAGACACAGACTCAGGCAAATGGTTTTTTTCATGAGGATTAGCTTGTTGTTGGGCAAAAGAAGGAACGCTGCGCAGTATTTCCTGAATTGGCCGTCAGTACAAGTCTTCCGCTATAAAAATAAGAGGTTCCATCTGTATGTTTTGGCTGTTCAATAAAAAGGAGAGATCCTGCTAATCTCAAAGACCTCATCTGCCGATAGAAGGCGAGCGACTTTTGCAATATCTGCTTTTGTTTTAGACAAAGATGCTTTAGAATACGTGCTCCCTTACCTGCAGGTCGTTTGTAATGGTGCAAATGAGCCGAACAGGTACTTAAAAGAGGTTGTTATGGCTAAGTTAAAAACTCGCCGTGGTGCAGCTAAACGTTTCAAAGCGACTGCTAACGGTTTCAAGCGTAAACAAGCGTTCAAACGCCACATTTTGACCAAAAAATCTGCTAAACGTATCCGTCAATTGCGCGGCTGTGTAATGGTTCACGTGAGTGACGTTGCTTCAGTTCGTCGTATGTGCCCATACATCTAAGGAGATTTATAAATGGCTCGTGTAAAACGTGGTGTACAGGCTCATCGCCGTCATAAAAAAATTCTTGCTCGTGCTAAAGGTTACTATGGTGCTCGTTCACGCGTATATCGCGTAGCGTTCCAAGCGGTAATCAAAGCAGGTCAATACGCTTACCGTGACCGTCGTCAGAAGAAACGTCAATTCCGTGCTCTATGGATTGCGCGTATCAATGCTGGTGCTCGTCAAAACGGCTTGTCTTACAGCCGTATGATTGCTGGTTTGAAGAAAGCTCAAGTGATCATCGACCGTCGCGTACTTGCTGACATCGCTATGCATGACGCAGTTGCATTTGCTGCTTTAGCTGAAAAAGCGAAAGGTGCATTGGCTGCCTAAGTCCTCGTGACTTAAAAGAAGACCGCTTTATGCGGTCTTTTTTATTGCGCAGAATCAGGGTCTGAATGATAGAGTAGGGAAATTGTATGCAGCGAATTAATGTGGTTGGTACTTCGGCTTCAGGCAAATCGACTTTTGCCCGGGCGCTGGCAGAAAAGCTGGGACTGGCCTATATCGAGCTGGATAATCTGTTCTGGTTAGATGACTGGCAGCAAAGTGCTGATACAGATTTTTTTGCCAAAATTCAGGCAGCCATTGAGCAGGCACCCAATGGCTATGTGATTGATGGCAACTATACTCGCACCATTCCCATTAAATGGGCGCAGGCCGATACCATCATCTGGCTGGATTTACCGTTTCATAGCAATTTACTGCGTTCTGTACAACGCGCCGTGCAGCGCGCGGTTTCACAGCAAACCCTCTGGCCTAATTCCAATAATCAGGAAACGATCAGACAGCTGTTTAGCCGCGATTCGATTGTCTGGTGGATGATTAAAACCCATCAGAAAAATCGCCGGCATTATCTGCAGCTGATACAATCTCCCGAATATGCCCATCTGCACTGGATTCGGCTGACTTCAGCGACTGAAGTTGAACGGTTTCTGAATCGCGTTTAAAGTCCGAAATAATAGGCCAATAAACAAATTACCACAGTAATAAGAATCAGCTTGATGACTCCAGTCGCACCAACTTTATGATGAGACGGGGCTTTGGCTGAATGCGCTGCTTGCGCATGGGTAGCCTTGTTGTCAGATGCGAACGGTTCCAGCGGATTCGGCTGTGCGACAGGCGTCAGCTGGGCGCTTTGGTAATGGTTGGCCACCTTGACAATAAATTTGGCGCTTAAATCATCCAGCTTCTGGGCAAAATGGCGCAGGTCAAGCTGCTCTTCCGGACTCAGCACTTCATTATCTGCATTATAGGGATGCTGGATTTTCTGTTGAATATCATCTTTTAGCGCTTCTAAACGGTACAGCATGCGATGTGCATAATCGGCCTGATAGTGAGTCGGTAATAAAGACAGCTGATGCGGATCAGGTGTATCTGCCGTAAGCGGAACACCATAATAGGGTAAATTCTGCTGTTCAGGTGGCTGAAAGTCGGCCGCCAGTGTATGAGAAAACAGCTCCTGCTCGGTAAACAGATGAATTTCATCCCAGTGAGCGGGTTCTAGATCGGCCTCTACCTTTTTGGCCAGCTTACTATTGAGTTCATAACGCCAGAACGTTTCCTGGCGCAATTCAATACGCTGTGCCGATGGAAATTCATAATCATTGTCGGCGTTATACCATTCCGGCAATTCCTTGCCACAAATCCAGGCAAATTTTTTATGTGCTTCATGGCTGACAATAAAATGCGGGTAGGGAAGTAACTCGACATTGGCATTGGGATTTTTTTCATCGACCAGCAGACTGGCATTGTGCAGACTCAGTCGGGTTGTACCCTGGCGTTTTAAGCCTTCCAGCCAGATTTCAAAATGCTGGGCCAGCAGATGCTGGGAATTTAAATCACGAAACCAGAACATGTGCTGATTAAAAATGGGATGCGCACGCCAGCGACTGAAACTCAAATCCTGGCTCAGATATTCATTGCCATAGGTGACCAGGGTCAGTTGCTGTTTCCAAATTTGATCGAGCGCCATAGTGTTTGATCTCATTGATATTTTGATTATCTTATACTTTTTCCAAATTGCGATGCCAATCTAATTTTCCTGCAATGCAACTTCATTCTACTGTCCAAAAACTGTTAGAATGTGGGGTTTTTTAATTATATTCAAAATTTGTTGCTTTGAGAGTTACTATGTCACTGGAAGCCCTGACCACTGAAGCGCTCGCTGCCATTGCAGCAGCAGACGACCTTGCTACACTCGATCAAGTACGGGTGCAATTTACGGGGAAGAAAAGCCAGCTCGCGGAACAATCTAAGTCACTTGGTAAAATGGATCCTGAACAGCGTAAAGCGTTTGGTGCGCAAATCCATGCGGTGCGTGAAGCCATTAATACTGCATTAACCGAGCGTCAGGCAGCATTACAGCAAGCGGCATTAGAACAAAAACTTGCCAGCGAAACGGTGGATATTACTTTACCAGGCCGTGGTCAGACCATTGGCTCCATTCACCCGGTAACTCAGGTGCAAGAGCGTATTTGCCAGTTCTTTACCAAAGCTGGCTTTACTGTGGCTACTGGCCCAGAAGTTGAAGATGATTATCACAACTTTGAAGCGCTGAATATTCCAGGCCATCACCCGGCCCGTGCCATGCACGACACGTTCTATTTTGATGCGACTCATTTGCTGCGTACCCATACCTCTGGTGTACAGATTCGGACTATGGAAACCCAGCAGCCGCCAATCCGTATTGTCTGCCCGGGCCGTGTTTATCGCTGTGACTCCGACCAGACGCATTCACCAATGTTCCACCAAATTGAAGGTTTGTACGTGGCGGAAAACACCAGCTTTGCTGAACTGAAAGGTTTACTGGTGAACTTGCTGAACGAATTCTTTGAAAAAGATTTGAAAGTCCGTTTCCGTCCGTCGTATTTCCCGTTCACCGAGCCAAGTGCTGAAGTGGATATTATGGATGAGCGCGGTAAATGGTTAGAAGTGCTGGGCTGCGGTATGGTGCATCCAAATGTATTACGCGCTGCAGGTATTGATCCGGACAAATATAAAGGCTTTGCTTTTGGTCTGGGCGTAGAGCGTTTTGCAATGTTGCGTTATGGCATTAACGACCTACGTATGTTCTACCAGAATGATGTGCGTTTCTTACGCCAGTTTGCTTAAAACAAATTTATACCTCTCCCTGACCTCTCCTAAAAGGAGAGGGGTTGTCCATCGGTGACATAGGGTTCTCCCCCTTTTTTTAAGGGGGAGTTAGAGGGGGATTTTAGAGATTTGAATTACAGGTTTTATATTAATGAAAATTAGCGAAAATTGGCTACGCACGTGGGTCAACCCAGCCATCGATAGCGAAAAACTTTCTGACCAGTTAACCATGCTGGGTTTGGAAGTTGATGATTTATCTCCAGCTGCAAAACCATTTACTGGTGTAGTGGTTGGTGAAGTGCTGACGGTTGAACAACATCCAGATGCAGACCGTTTACGTGTAACGACGGTGAACATTGGTTCAGGTGAGCCTTTACAAATCGTCTGCGGCGCGCCAAACGTACGAGCAGGTATGAAAGCACCTGTGGCAACTATTGGTGCAGTATTACCAGGCGATTTTAAAATCAAGAAAGGCAAACTGCGTGGTGTGGAATCACAAGGCATGCTCTGCGGTGCATCTGAAATTGACTTAGAAGATAAAATCGACGGTCTATTAGAACTTCCTGTGGATGCACCGGTCGGTGTCAACATCCGTGAATATCTGGACCTAGATGACAACGTGATTGACATCAGCATCACGCCAAACCGTGGTGATTGTTTCAGTATTCGTGGGATCGCACGTGAAATTGGGGTGATTAACCAACTGCCTGTGACTGCGCCTGAAATTAAAGAAATGGCTGCAAGCATTGCTGATGAAAAGAAAGTGGTTGTATCGACTGAAGGCTGTCCACGTTATTTAGGTCGTGTGATCAAGAACGTGAATACCAAAGCCGCGACGCCTGAATGGATGGAGCGCGCATTGGCACGTTCGGGTATCCGTCAGCACAGCATTCTGGTTGATATTACCAACTATGTCTTGATGGAACTGGGTCAACCACTCCATGCCTTTGATGCTGCAAAAGTGCAAGGTGCTGTACAGGTGCGTCAGGCGACTGCGGGCGAAAAACTTGTTCTATTGAATGAACAAGAAGTAGAACTGCAAGACGATGTCATGGTGATTGCCGATGATGAAAAAGCTCTGGCGATTGCCGGCATCATGGGTGGTCTGTCTTCATCGGTTACCGAGGAAACCACTGAAATCTTCCTGGAATCTGCTTTCTTTGCACCGCTGCATATTGCCGGTCGTGCGCGCCGTTTTGGCCTGCATACCGATGCCTCTCAGCGTTATGAGCGTGGTGTGGATTTTGAACTGCCATTGATCGCCATGCACCGTGCCTCTCAGTTAATTTCTGAGCTTGCAGGCGGTGAGTTTGGCCCAATTACGGTGGCAGAAAATGCAGCAGTATTGCCAACACGTGACGCGATTGAACTGAAACAGGCACAGGTCGATCAGCTGCTGGGTTATAGCGTAGATTCAGACTTTATTACCGATGCTTTAACACGCTTGGGTTGTGAAGTGACGGTAAAAGCGCAAGGCCAATGGTCTGTGGTACCGCCATCGCATCGTTATGACATGGCCATTTACCAGGACCTGATTGAAGAAGTCGCGCGTATTCACGGTTATGACAATATTCAAATCAGCCTGCCGGTGATTGACACCAAACTGGCGAAGTATCAGGATCAGTTTGAAGTGGCACAGCTGCGTCAAACCCTAGTGACTTTGGGCTATCAGGAGGCAATCAGCTTTAGCTTTGCTGACCTGAAACTGGAAAAACAGCTAAATGCGGCGGTCAACCCGCTGGCATTGGCGAACCCGATTTCAAGCGATCTGGCGGTGATGCGTTCAACCTTGCTGTCGAGCCTGATTCCTTGCGTACAGTACAATATTAACCGTCAGCAAAGCCGTGTGCGTTTCTTTGAACTGGGTTTACGTTTTGATTATCAGAACGCAGCCTCAATTCATGACCTGAAACAGATTCCAACCCTGGCAATGATTGCTGTGGGCGCTAAAACAGCAGAATCATGGCATGGCAAGCCACAAGCCATGGACTTCTTTGACCTGAAAGGTGAAGTTGAAGAGTTGCTGGCAGCAGGTCGTGTACAGGTCGAATATGTACGCTCAGAGCGTAGCTGGTTGCATCCAGGCCAATCTGCAGAGATTCTGGTCAATGGTCAGTCAATTGGTTATTTGGGCCGTTTGCATCCATCTCTGGAAAATGAACTGGATTTGGGCACCACTTGGGTGGCGGAACTGGATCAGCAGGCTGTTTTGCAAACTTATGTATCTAATTTTACAGAATTATCACGTTTTCCGTCGGTAAGACGTGATATTGCGCTTTTAATTAGTGATAAGATTAATGTTAGCGAAATTCAGCAACTTATCGAACAAACGGGCGGCGAGCTTCTGCATTCAACCTGGTTATTCGATGTGTACACTGGTCAAGGTGTTGAAGCGGGTAAACGCTCATTGGCATTTGCACTGTTATGGCAACATCCGACACGTACGCTTGAAGATGCTGAAATTAAATCAGGTATGGACAATATCCTAAAAGTGTTAGAAAACACTTATCAAGCGACATTGAGGGCTTCATGACAGCATTAACAAAAGCAGAAATGGCTGATCATTTAAGTGAGCTCACGAGTTTAAACCGTCGTGAAGCGAAACAAATGGTCGAGTTATTCTTCGATGAGATTAGCCAGGCGCTAATCTCTGGGGAGCAGGTGAAACTTTCAGGTTTTGGTAACTTCGAGTTGCGTGATAAACGTCAACGTCCAGGCCGAAATCCGAAGACGGGTGAAGAAATTCCGATTTCTGCACGCCGGGTGGTAACCTTCCGTGCCGGACAGAAGTTCCGCCAACGTGTTGGAAATGAGCAGATCGATTGATCTGCTTTTTTATGCCGCTAAAAAAGTAAGGGCTGAGGTTCTAACGGCAGGTATTACCGTGTTCCTTGTATGTGATGATGAGATGTTGTAAGAAATATTCAGACAATAAAAAAGAGAGCCAAAAGGCTCTCTTTTTGTCAATAATCTAAGATTATTGAGCTTCAGCATCAGCAGCGTCAACAGCAGCATCAGCAGCGTCAGTAGCAGCATCAGCAGCGTCAGTAGCAGCAGCAGCAGCAGTGTCAGCAGCATCAGCAGCAGCGTCTACAGCAGCATCAGCGCCAGAAGCAGCTTCAACAGCAGCAGCGTCAGCAGCAGCTTCAGCTTCAGAAGCAGCTACAACAGCTTCAGATGCAGCTTGGTTAGCGTCAGCAGCAGCTTCTTCAGTTTTTTTAGCACAACCAACGAAAGCTAAAGTAGTAGCAACTGCAGCAGCAATAGCGATTTTTTTGAATAACATGGCATCACTCTCTAAAAAATTGAGATTAAAAAAAACCGACGTTAGCCTGTTATATGCTTTTATTATTCCTAATTTTGTTAGGCACTAACAACGCAGGAGCAGTCTAACTGGTCTGCGAATATGCTATCACTGAGTTTTTTTAATTACTACTAGCTTGCTCTAAAAAAAGCCGAAAAAAGCCCTAAAATGCGTTGTTTTTTAACAGAAAAAAACAATCAAGAGTTCAGTTTATATTGGCGAAAGGCGATTTAAATCATTAAAAACTATAGGGTTTTTTTGAAATACTTATTTATAATCATTTACTTAAAAATAAGTTTACACAGAAAACGTCCAATTGTGTCTTTATGTAAAGATGGTCAACCGAAATAAAAAAGCCATCGTTATACGATGGCCTTTTTAAAAAGTTTTGATCTTAGTTGCTGGCTTTACGCTTCATATGATCAAAGAACTCGTCATTGGTTTTGGTTTCTTTCATACGATCCAGCAGGAATTCCATGGCTGCCAGTTCATCTTGGGTATGCAGCAGCTTACGCAGAATCCAGACCTTACGCAGGTTGTCTTCAGACATCAGGCGCTCTTCACGACGGGTACCTGATTTCTTGATGTTCATGGCAGGGAACACGCGTTTTTCGGCAATACGACGATCAAGCGTAATTTCCTGGTTACCGGTACCTTTGAATTCTTCGTAAATCACTTCATCCATCTTGCTGCCGGTTTCAATTAACGCGGTTGAGATGATGGTCAGTGAGCCGCCTTCTTCAATATTACGTGCGGCACCAAAGAAACGCTTTGGACGTTCCAGTGCGTGAGCATCGACACCACCAGTCAGGACTTTACCTGAAGATGGCACCACGGTGTTATAGGCACGCGCTAAACGGGTAATCGAGTCAAGCAGAATCACCACATCTTTTTTGTGCTCCACCAGACGCTTGGCTTTTTCAATTACCATTTCAGCCACTTGTACGTGACGGGCTGGAGATTCATCAAAGGTTGAGGCAACCACTTCACCACGCACGGTACGTTCCATTTCGGTCACTTCTTCCGGACGTTCGTCAATCAGCAGAACAATCAGGAATACTTCCGGGTTATTACGTACAATCGACTGGGCGATGTTTTGTAATAACATGGTTTTACCAGCTTTTGGCGGCGCTACAATAATTGAACGCTGGCCTTTACCAATTGGCGCAACCAGATCCACCACACGCGCGGTTAAATCTTCAGTGGTGCCGTTACCAAGTTCCATGACCAGTTGTTCGGTTGGGAACAGCGGGGTCAGGTTTTCAAACAGGATTTTATTGCGCGAGTTTTCTGGCGTGTCGTAGTTAATCTGGTTAACTTTTAACAGGGCAAAATAACGTTCGCCTTCTTTTGGTGGGCGAATGGTGCCGGTAATGGTGTCACCGGTACGCAGGTTAAAACGACGAATTTGCGAAGGGCTGACATAGATATCGTCAGGACCGGCTAAATAAGAGCCTGCTGCAGAGCGTAAGAAGCCAAAACCATCTGACAGAATTTCGAGCACGCCATCACCAAAAATCTCTTCGCCATTCATTGCATGACGTTTTAAGATGGCAAAAATAATGTCTTGCTTACGGTTACGAGCCATTCCTTCAAGGCCCATAAACTCGGCAATCTTGATGAGTTCGCCAATCGGTTTTTTCTTGAGTTCGGTTAAATTCATAGGTGATCAGATAGAATCAAAAATTCTGGGGTACAGGTTGGAAGGGAAGCAACATTTGACCGCATGCAGGCAATAAAACGAACGCAATTGTATTTGCACAATAACAATTCAGAGGACTGATTAATTGTTTCAGAGAAAAATGTGAAAAAACAATTTCTGTTGCCGAGCGGCATTTTTGTGTTGTGTCTTTTAAGAAACGGGCGGGACGGGAAGTCCTTTATTTCTTGAGCAAGCAATATAAGAGAGAAACGCCGATTTGTCAATTTATAGACGAAAAAAATACGCTATGAAACATAGCGTATTTTAATTTTTCTAAACAGACAGGATTTAGATGTTTTCATCAATAAATGCAGTCAGTTTCGATTTTGGTGCAGCACCAATCTGCTGGGCAACCACTTCACCATTTTTGAACATCAACAGTGCAGGGATGTTACGGATGTTGTAGTTCACGGCAGTTTGTTCGCAAGCGGTCACGTCAACTTTCACAATTTTAACTTTGCCTTCATATTCAGTCGCCAAAACTTCAAGTACTGGCGCAATTGCCTTACAAGGCGCACACCAGCCCGCCCAGAAGTCAACCAATACAGGTGTTTCAGATTGAAGAACGTCTGCTTCGAAGTTTGCATCCGTTGTGTTTACGATGTTGCCAGACATGGAATGTGCTCCAAATGAATTTTTGTATAGATAGCTATATTTATTAGTATTACATAGCCATCTAGAACAATGTAGAGGAATATGTAAATTTTCGATCTTTCCTGTGAATTTGTCTAATTGATGCTCACGATGCTGATGATCGTGTCACACAATTGTCACATCTGCCGAAAATTTAAATACTCATCGAAATGTGCGCACAAATGGCTTTTAAATTGCATGTATGTGAATTACTCTAGGCACAATTCTGTATAGGTTTGTTTGAAGAATGTCTGATTTTTTAATTGATGAAGAGTTACTTGCAGCCATCGATATGGGGTCGAACAGCTTCCACCTGGCCATTGCCCGTGTGGATCATGGTGAAGTAAAAAAAGTGGCATCAATGTCAGAAAAAGTACAGCTTGCCGCTGGTTTAGATGAGAATAAAAATTTAACCGAAGCCGCACAGCAGCGCGGTTTAGCCTGTTTGGCACGCTTTGTCGGACGTTTAAGCGCTGTACAGCCGAACCGTTTACGTATTGTTGCCACCAACGCCTTGCGTCAGGCCAAAAACGGACATGAATTTATTCAAAAAGCCGCAGAAATCTTGCCAAAACCCATTGAAATTATTGCCGGTCGTGAAGAAGCCCGCTTAATTTATCTGGGTGTGTCGCACACCATGGAAAACAGTGGTCGCCGCCTGGTGATTGATATTGGCGGTGGTTCAACCGAGCTGATTATTGGTGAAGAATTCGAACCTATTCATACCGAATCTTTACAGATGGGCTGCGTGGCCTATACCAAAGCCTTTTTCGCCGAAGGTGAAATTAACCATAAAAGTTTTGACAAAGCCGTGTTTGCCGCACGCAAAGAATTATCCACCATTGCCAATACCTATAAAAATGCCGGCTGGGATACCGTAGTAGGCTCAAGTGGTACCATTAAAGCCTGCCGCCAGATTACCGTGAATATGGGCTGGAGCAATGCGCAGGAAAATCTGACCCGTGAGGGCCTGGAAAAACTCAAAGATAAACTGCTTAAATACAAGCATGTCTCTGAAATGGACTTTGACGGTTTAAAAGAAGATCGACGAGCAGTTTTGCCAGCCGGGATTGCGATTTTATATGCAGTTTTTGATATTTTAGATATTGATAAACTGGTTTATTCCGATGGTGCCTTACGTGAAGGCGTAATGTATGACCTGCTGGGCCGTTTCCAGCATGAAGATATCCGGGACCGCAGTGTGCAGGCGCTGATGGGCCGTTATAACGCCGATCCGAAACAGGCAGAACGTGTGGTCAAAACCGCGCAGCACCTGTTTGAAGGCGTGGCCGCGGAGCTGAAATTGACCAGCGATGACAGTGATTTACTGCGCCGCGCGGCCTATTTACATGAAATTGGTCTGGCGATCAGTCATGGTGGCTATCATCGTCATGGTGCTTATTTATTACAACATTCGGATATTCCGGGCTTTTCACAAATTGATCAAAACCATCTGTCGCATCTGGTTGCGCATCATCGCCGCAAGCTGCGTCAGGACGATAAAATTGATGTCAACAAGGTCGGTGGCCATAAATTAATGCATTTATGTCTGCTGCTACGCCTAGCAGTTTTAGTCAATCACAGTCGTAGCGATCAGATGCTTCCTGCCATTGAATTGAGTGTTCAGAATGCGCAACAATGGCAGCTCAGCGTTTCGGGTGATGCTAAACAATGGCCATTGCTTGTCGCTGAATTGCACGATGAACAAGTGCAGTTCAAGAATTGGGACATTGAATTAAAAATTCATTCGGAACAATTTGTCGATTAACGTTTTGGTTAATTTAGGGATAACAGTCGACTTATGAAAAATAAAGCTGCTCAATCAAAAGCATGGACAACGGTCCAAATTGCACGTCATCCAGAGCGTCCGCAATTCCTGGACTATGTAGGCGAAATTTTCACTGAATTTGATGCGCTGCACGGCGACCGTTTATTTGGTGATGATGGTGCAATGGTGGGTGGCTTGGCACGCTTCGATGGTCAGCCGGTCATGGTCGTGGGCCAGCATCGTGGTCGCAGTACCCGCGAGAAATTGCAGCACAATTTCGGCATGAGTAACCCGGAAGGTTACCGTAAGGCACAGCGTTTGCTAGATATGGCAGAACGTTTCAAGCTGCCGGTCTTTACCTTTATTGACACCATGGGTGCTTATCCGGGTGTGGGTGCAGAAGAACGTGGTCAGGCGGAAGCGATTGCCACCAGTCTTGCTCAATTATCGAACCTGAAAGTGCCGGTCGTGGCAACAGTTCTGGGTGAGGGTGGTTCAGGCGGTGCCTTGGGTATTGGTGTGGCGGACCGTGTGGTGATGTTATCTCACAGTATTTATTCAGTAATTTCTCCAGAAGGCTGTGCATCTATTTTGTGGAAAACTGCTGAAAAAGCAGAACAAGCAAGTGAAGCATTGGCACTGACTGCTGAAAAATTACAGCAGATGGGCATTGTTGAATATGTGGTTGATGAAGGTGAGGGAGCTCACTTGCAACCAGAAAAAGTCATGCAAGATTTAAAAGCCGTGTTAAAACAGGCTCTAGAAGAATTGCAACCGATGGATGCACAAGAACGATGCGAAGCACGTTACCAGCGTTTGATGAAGTTTGGCAGCGACAATTTAGGACTGGCGTCTTAACCCAGATTCAGTCTTTTCCAGAAGATACGCATTTTCTCATCGGATGTAGTGGCGGCATGGATTCCATGCTGCTGCTGCATCTGATGGCGTTTTTATGCCCGGAAAAAGTCCGGGCCATTTATATTGATCATCAATTGCAGCCTTCTAGTCAGGCCTGGGGCAAATTTGTCCAGCAGTATTGTCGGACCTTCAATATTCCTTGCATCATTCAAGCGGTACAGGTCGCCGAAGGCAATCTGGAACAGCAGGCACGCGCCGCACGTTATCAGGCATTTCAGCAGCATATTCAAACCAATGAGATATTGGTACTGGCCCATCATCAGCAGGATCAGGCAGAAACAGTGTTATTGCGCCTGTTTTCTGGTGCCGGTATTCCTGGCTTGTCGGCCATGAAAACTTTCGATTCACGTCCTGAGCTGTCAATCTGGCGGCCGTTATTGGCTTTATCGCGTGAGCAGATTCAGACCTGGTGCCAGCAGCTTTCGATTCCACATATTCAAGATCCGACCAATCAGGATATTCACTACGACCGGGCCTGGTGTCGGGAACAGTTGTGGCCGCTGTTAAATGCACGGTTCCCCAAAATGCAGCAAAGCATTTGCCGCAGCAGCCAGCTGATGCAGGATGCTGAGCAGATTTTAGCCGAAGTATTGCTGCAGGATTTGGCCAGCTGTGGCGATGCCAAGCATCTGGATTTACACCGTATTCAGCAATTGTCAGAGGCACGGCAACGCCAGTTACTGTCGTTCTGGATGAAAGGGGACAGCCAGTACCGGCCAAGTTTTGACATGGTGCAGCGTATTCAGCAGGAAGTGATTCAGGCCCGGGCCGATGCGCAAGCGGCTTTGCATTGCAACGGCTTTTATTATGTGCGCTATCAAAATGTCATTTACCGTCTGCCTCAGCTGGAATATTTGGCCAGTCAACAGGCCATCCCTGCGCGGGAACAGGTGTGCTGGCAGTTGGGGCAAACCCTAGATTTACCTGCCGGACAGTTTCAGTTGAATGCACCGCATCAGGTTGGTTTGTCTTTTGCATTACTCCAACAAGAATTGACTTTAAGTACGCGAGTGGGCGGAGAAAAAATCCATCTTCATGGACGGGTCGGGGCCTGGCCATTAAAAAAGGCGATACAGCAGGCACAAATTTTTCCCTGGAAGCGTCATACAATTCAAATATTAAGCAGAGATAATGTTATGCTAGGGGTTTTCACGCCAAAAGGGTTTTGGGTGGCAGATTCTGCCTATTGCGAACCGGATGGCTGGCAACCGACTTTAATCTCTTAACTATAAAGAACTCAACCAAGAGTGTGAATCATGAGTGCAGTGTTAAATTGTAATATTAGTTTTATTGGTGGCGGAAATATGGCACAGGCCTTAATTGGTGGCCTGATTGCACGTGGCATGCCTTCAACGCGTATTACAGTTGCTGATCCGGTCGAAAAAATCCGTTTGTTGCTTGAAGAAAAAGATGTACATGTGACCGAAGACAACCAGGCTGCCATTCGTGACGCCGATATTGTGGTGTTCGCAGTCAAACCGCAGGTGCTGGCCAGCGTGCTGCAACCGCTAAAAGGGCAGTTTGAAGGCAAACTGGTGATTTCGATTGTTGCCGGTGCAGAAATTGCCACCATTTCGGCATTGCTCGATACCGACCGTGTGGTGCGGGTGATGCCAAATACCCCGGCACTGGTACAAACTGGTGCGCATGGTTTATATGCGCATGATGCGGTCGATAGCAAAGACCGTGAATTGGCAAGTCAGGTTTTGGCTGCCACGGGTTTAACAATTTGGGTAAACTCTGAAGCGCAAATTGATGCAGTCACGGCAGTATCCGGTTCTGGCCCGGCTTACTTTTTCTATATGATGGAAAGTATGATTCGTGCCGGCAAAAACTTGGGCCTGGATGAAAAAGTGGCAACGGCTTTAACCTTGCAAACTGCGTTGGGTGCGGCACAAATGGCAATTACCAGTTCCAATACCCCGGCAGAGCTGCGTAAAAACGTGACCTCTCCAAACGGGACCACGCAGGCAGCGTTGGAAGTGTTTGACCGTGCGCAAGTGTCGCAGAATATTCAGGCGGCGTTGGCGGCTGCCAAAACACGCAGTCAGGAACTGGCTGCCGAGCTGAGTGACAGCATTAAATAAAGTATTTAATTTTAGGAACGTTCAAGTATGGGTGCAAATTCTGCGCTAATTTTTGGCATCATCATTAACGTAGCGATTTTGCTCGTCTTCTTCCGTTTTCTCATGCAGCTGGCTGCGGTGAGTCCTTATAATCCGGTGGTGTTGTCTACGATCAAGGCCACGAAAATTGTAGATGTATTTAGCCGTATTTTCCCGACCGTGGCAAAAGGCCGGGTGAATCTGGCGGCATTGGCGCTGCTGGTGGTGCTTTATCTGCTGAAAAATTACGGCATGATGTATTTAAACGGGGCGATGCCTAATGGCCCGGTACATCTGCTGATTCTCACCTTTGTGACCATGATTCAGGACCTGCTACGTTTCTGTCGTTACCTGATTTTTGCCACCATTATTTTAAGTTGGGTAGTGATGTTTACCCAGTCACGCGGGCCTTATATTGAAGTGATTCAGGAGCTGGCAGAACCTTTACTGGCGCCGTTTCGCCGGATCATGCCGAATATGGGCATGATTGACCTGTCTCCAATTCTGGCATTTCTGGCGTTATATATTGCTGAAATTCTGATGAACCAGGTGGCGATTGTTTTGCTGACCGGCTTCTAATAAATTCAGCTCAAGAAAAAAAGGACTCAATTGAGTCCTTTTTTATGGCTCAAGTTTTGAGGTGAAGACCTTGATATTTCGCCCAAGAGGCAAATGACCTTCAGCCCAGCCTTCCTCCGAGGAGGAAGGTGGAAAGACTTTAGTGTGCTTCATCCCAGTTCTGGCCTTTACCTACTTCGACCACCAGCGGAACAGACAGTTCAATCACCGACTGCATTACTTCGGCCAGTTTGGGTGCCAGTTCATCGGCGACATTGGCATCGACTTCAAACACCAGTTCATCGTGCACCTGTAGCAGCATTTTGGCCTGATGGCGTGGCAGCATTTTATCTACCTCCACCATGGCCATTTTAATAATATCTGCCGCAGAGCCTTGTAAGGGCGCATTAATTGCTGCACGTTCTGCTGCTTTACGCACCATCATGTTACGGGCATCAATATCCGGGGTATATAAACGGCGGCCGGTCAGGGTTTCAACAAAGCCTTGTTCCAGAGCCACCTGACGGGTGCGCTGCATATATTCATAAATGCCCGGATAACGCTGGAAGTATTGCTTGATATAGTTCTGCGATTCTTCCCGGGTAAAGCCCAATTGACGGATCAGACCAAATTCGGACATACCATATAACAGGCCGAAGTTAACCGCTTTGGCCTGGCGACGCTGATCCGGCGTGACATCTTCCAGGGCAATATTCAACACTTCTGCAGCGGTACGGCGGTGTACATCCTGACCATGATTGAAGGCATCAACCAGCGCGTCATCTTGCGAGAAATGCGCCATTAAACGCAGTTCAATTTGCGAATAGTCGGCAGCCAGTAACACGCGGCCTTCTGGTGCAATAAAGGCTTTACGAATTTGACGGCCAATATCCATACGCACTGGAATATTTTGCAGGTTCGGATCGGTCGAAGACAGACGGCCTGTTGCGGTCAGTGCCTGATGATAACTGGTATGCACGCGATGGCTGCTGCTATTAGCCTGCTTTTGTAAGCCATCGGTATAGGTACTTTTCAGTTTAGACAGACCGCGATATTCCACAATCAGGCTGGCAATCGGGTGCTCAATCTTTTCTAAAATACTTTCACTGGTGCTGTATTGGCCGGTGGCAGTTTTCTTGCCGCCTTTGATGCCCAGCTTTTCAAACAGGATTTCGCCAACCTGTTTGGGCGAGCTGACATTAAACGGCTGGCCGGCCAGTTCAATAATCTGCTGTTCCAGTTGCAGCATGGTATTGGAGAATTCTACGCCCAGCTGATCCAGGAAATTCAGATCCAGCTTGATGCCGTTTTCTTCCATCTGGGTTAGCACGCGTGCTACCGGCATTTCAATATGATGCAGCAGATTGCTTAGTTCCGGATGACGCTGCAGCTTTTCATTCAGCACTTCATACAGGCGATACGTCACATGTGCATCTTCGGCGGCATAATGCGCGGCTGTTTCAATCTCGATCTGGTTAAAGGTTTTCTGTTTGGCGCCTTTACCGGCAATCTGTTCATAGGTGGTGGTCAGGTGACTTAAATACAGACGCGCCACATCATCCATCCCATGACGGGTGGCGACAGAATTTAAGACATACGAGGCCAGCATGGTGTCAAAGTACCAGCCCTGTAAGTGAATACCGTGGTTTTCCAGCACATGTGCATCATATTTTAAATGATGGCCAATTTTTTCAACCGCTGGATTTTCCAGAATCGGTTTGATCTGCGCCAGCACCGCTTCACGGTTTAACTGTTCCGGTGCGCCGGCATAGTCATGCGCCAAAGGCACATAGAAGGCTTCCGTAGCATCAAAAGCCACCGAGAAGCCGACAATCTGGGCAATCCGATAATCTAGGCTGGTGGTTTCGGTATCAAAGGCAAAACGTGTGGCGGTGCTTAAACGCTGGAATAGCGCATCCCAGTCTGCCGGGCTTAACACCGTATGATAGGTGGCTTCACCTAGCTGGTCTTCACTGCTGCTGAGCTGGGCCTGATCTTCAGTAGCGACTTCTGCGGCCGCTGGGGTTTGGCTAATGGCCTGGCTGACCTGTTTATAGCTGTTGCTGTTCGGGTTGTTCGGATGATCGAGCGACTGTAGCTGGTTCCGGAACTCCAGTTCGGTATACAGACGGCGCAATTCTTCGGTATTCGGATCGCATAGTTTCAGATCTGCAAAGGTCAGGCCCATGTCCAGATCGCAGACAATACTGGCCAGTTGATGATCAATGGCAATACCATCGACATTGTCTTTAATATTCTGGCCAACGCGACCTTTAATTTTGTCGACATTTTCTAGAATTCCGCCTAAAGAGCCGTATTCAGTCAGCAGTTTGGCGGCAGTTTTAGCACCCACGCCCGGAACACCCATAATCCCGTCCGAGGCATCGCCCATCAGGGTCAGATAATCAACAATCTGATTCGGCCAGACGCCAAATTTCTCAAAGACACCCTGCACATCCATTGGTTTCTCTTTGAAGCTGTCTTCCAGCGTAACTTTGTCGGTCACCAGCTGAGCCATGTCTTTGTCGCCGGTGGAAATTAACACCTGATGACCTTCGGCTTCGGCGCGTTTGGCCAGCGTGCCAATAATATCGTCGGCTTCGGCACCCGGCAGCATATAAAGAGGAATCCCCAGTGCGCGAATTAAGGCGTGTAAATAAGGAATCTGCTGTGACAGTTCATCTGGCATACTTGGACGGTCACCTTTATAAATGGGTGACAGTTCGTGACGGAACGTTGGTTCCGGGGTATCAAAAATCACCGCCATATGGGTGGGCTGGGTACGGCGCATCAGTTTCTGGATTGCGGAAATTGCCCCACGGATGGCGTTGGTATGTATACCGGTTGACGTGGTTAAAGGGGGTAAGGCGTGAAACGCACGAAATAAAAAATAAGACCCATCGACCAAGACAAATGGTGGCATTGAAAGTTTCCTAATCCAAAAAACCTGTTTATTGTACGTGATTTTACACACGCACGCTGAGTGATGATTGTATATGCAGGTTACCGAATATCTGATGAATATAAAATAAGCACTGTGCAAGTTGTTGTATGATCAGCACAATTAATAAAGGAATAAAACAAGATGCTGAGAGGGCAGAGCGAAATCCGCATGATCTGGTTGATGAGCCTGATGATTGTCGCCATCAGCGCGTGGTTTTTATCATTTCCACTGCTGACCTATGTCTGTGGTTTTGCACTGCTGATGAGTGTCATGCACTATGTCGATGCTATTCAGCAACCGGCCCAGGCGCTAGGCGAACAAAGATTAATTGCATTTCGTGCCACCTCCAAAGTGCCGCTGTATCTCTCCTCGATTATTGCCGTGGTCGGTGGGCTGCTGGATTGGGGCTGGATGATTGCCGCTGGCGCTGCGGCCTGGATTTTCTTTTTTCTGCGCTGGCTGCGGCGTCTGGAACAGTATTTGGGTCAGATTCAACAGGCCCAGCATTTTTTGCCGCAGCCGGCTTCTTCGGTACAGTCGGACATACCGCCTTTACCGTTTAGTGCAACAGCTGAAGCTGCACCAGCGCCCGCTCCCAATTTAGTCCAGCAAATCAAACACTGGATTTTTGAGGGTAATCCGGTGCTGAAAACCGCGATTTCTATTCTGGTGATCGGCATTATTCTGCTGCTGCGTTTTGCCACGGAACATTGGCAGCTGAGCCTGGCCACCAAACTGGCCATGGTCGCGCTGAGTAGTGCTGCCGTGACCGGACTGGGTTATCGCTTGCAGCAGCGCAATCGCAGTTTTGCCCTGGGGCTGGAAGGGCTCGGGCTGGCAGCCTTGTGTCTGACCTTATTCTTTGCCTATTACAATGCAATAATTCCAAACTTGCTGATTGCCAGTGGCTATTTTCTGCTACTAATGGCCCTGACGTTATGGCTGAGTTTAAGACAGCAGTCGGTTGAACTGGCGTTAATGGCCATGGTGATGGCCTATCTTGCACCATTTACCTTACCGGTGCGTGATGCAACTGCACCGGAATTTATTGGCTATTATCTGGTGATTAATATTGCGGTGGCCGTGCTCAGCAGCCTGCGACCGTGGAAGTTTCTGAATCAGATTGCTTTTTTAATGACCGTGCTGGTCGGTGGCAGCTATGCCTTTGTGCATGGCAGCGATGCTGACCGCGACCTGATGACCGTGCTGATTCTGGCACATGCCGCTATCTTTATCTGGCTGGGTTTTCGTTTTAGCCAGTTATTGGCACAGCAGGATTTAGACAAGTTTAAGCTTAAACCGGCGCTGGATATTGGGCTGATTTTTGCTGCACCGTTGCTGGCCTATAGCAGTTTATATGTGCTGCATTTCCAGGACACAGCCTGGCAGGCGGGCCTCAGTCTGCTGTTTGCACTGCTGTTCGCCGTGTTGTACCGATTATCCAGAAACCATCAAACGGTACAGCTAATTGCGCACAGCTATTTAAGCCTGACCTTAATTTTTCTGGCCCTAATTCCGCCGATTTTATTGCCGGCTGAAAAAAGTGTCATGGGCTGGGCCATTGAAGGCCTGCTGATTTTCCTGTTGGGGCTGGTGCGGCAGTCCAAAATCAGTCTGTATCTAGCCATGGGCCTGCTGGTCGTGGCGGGGCTGTCGAGCCTGTATTATCTGGTGGAGCTGATTGTATTTCCACGCGCCATGTTCTGGGTATTGTGCCTGAGCTATGTGGGCGTGGTATTGCTGTCCAATAGCCGGCTGCAATTTCAGCAACAACTTAGTAGCAGTATGATTGGCTTTCAATGTCTGCTGATGTTGCTGGCGACCACCATGCTGCTGGTGCTGCTCCAAGATGAATGGTCCGGCGAGCTCAGTGCGGTGCTGAGCCTGTTCAGCCTGAGTCTGGCCTATTGGGTTGTGAATGAAATCCTGTTACGCCGACAGGCCGGGGTGGCCTGGTTATTCAGCAAATGGTCGGGCCTGGTTCCCTTGCTGCTGTTTGCGGCAGGAATTGTCATGCTGCGGATGCAGCAGGGTAGTATTGTCTGGGCATCTTTCAATGAGCGGCTGTTGTTTGCCGGAGCTGGCATCATCCTCAGTCTGCTCTGGTTAAGGCCGCTTTTAGGTGTACGAACCGAAAAAGAATGGGTCAGTGCCGGTACTTTACTCAGTCTGCTACTGACCAGTCTGACTTTATTACCGCAGCAACCGTATATCAGTATGGTGATTTTACCGCTGCTGTTTTGCGGCTGGTGTTACTGGCAGGCACAGCCCGACTGGCAGATGTTCTGGCAGGCCCGAAGCAGTTTGCTGTTGATGCTGGCCTGGATGATCTGTTCGCAGCTGTTAAGCCAGCAGGCGTTTCATGGCTATCTGCTGCCCATCTTAAATCCTTTTGATCTGGTCAGCATCGCCATGCTGGTCGGCTTTTTATGGATGCTGTCGTTACAGGTTAAGGCCGGGCTGGACCGCAGTATGGCCGCAGTGTTGATGGTGCTGAGTTTATTGTGGCTGAGTAGCTATATTGTGCTGCGTGGCTTGCATGTCTATGTGGGAACGCCGCTGAATGAACTGGCGCTGTGGCGTAATGGCACGGTGCAACTGAGTTTGACTTTACTTTGGGTCAGCCTGGCATTTGTCACCATGAGCTGGGCCAGCCGCAAACAGTTACGCTCGGTCTGGGTCCTGGGCGGCAGTATTCTGGTGATTGTCAACTTAAAGCTGGTGCTGTTTGATCTGTCGCATATTGGCACTTTAACCCGGGTCATTTCATTTTTAGCTGCCGGTGCGGTGATGCTGATTATTGCCTATATTGCGCCAATGCCCGATCCAGAACAACCGGTTGAACGCTCACCCTCTGAATAGAAAAAGCCTTCTCTTGGTGGAGAAGGCTAATATTACAAAGTTTATTTTACATCCGGTTCACGTTTCAGGGCTTTTTCATTGGCATATTGATCAATCTCTGCATTTTCCAGCGGTCGGGACAGCGGATGATCGACAAAGCCCATTTTCGGTACCGGAATTTCAATCTGGTTATCGACAAAGCCATTACGAATCCGTTCCTGCATTTCATCACGCACTCGCAGGAAGTTTTCCTGCTGGCACCAGATCGCAAATAACAGTTCAATTGAGGATTCTCGGAAGGCAGTTACTGTCACCGCAGGTTTCGGATCGGCCAGCACCAATGGATATTTATTGGCCACATCCAGCAGCACTTCACGCACCTTGATAATATCTTCATGGAAATTAATGGCCAGAGTAATTGGAATCCGCCGGATCGGGAATTTGGACAGGTTGTGTACCGGCGCCCGAATCAGCTGTTCGTTCGGTAAACGCACATACACGTTGTCCTGGGTGAGCAGTTTCACCGAGAGCAGGTCAATCGAAATCACTTCACCTTCTACGGTATGACCACGAATGAGGGTAATCTGGATGGTGTCACCCACTTCAAAGGAACCTTCACCAATCAGGAACAGACCGCTGATTAGGTTGGAAGCCGAAGTTTGTGACGCGAAACCCAACGCCACGGTTAAGATACCGGCTGCACCCAGGAAGACACTAAGTTTAAAGCCGGCTTCTTTCAGGCTGGCCATCACAAAAATCAGGAAAATAAAATAGAAAATCCCGCGACGCCAGACCAGACTCTGATGCGCATTAAAGCGTTTACCAATGGTGCGGATAAAGGCATTAGAGACAAAACGCGCCACCAGAAAGCCTAAGAAGCACAGCACCAGCGCCACCAGAATTTCAGTCAGGCGCTCGGTGTTGATATTGGTGAAAATCCCTTTCAGGCTATTGGTAATTTCTTTAGGGATATTGGAATCGGCCATGTCTACTCCCTAGAAGAATGAATCAAACATATTAAATAACGCCCCCGCGGTTTCACGTGGCGGATGCACATAAATCACTTCACCGGCATGCGGTGGGGTACGGTTTTCAATTCGTACCCGTGGTGGCCGGTCAGAACCTTCGTGCAAGACTTTAATTTGGGAGGTCCATAAACGTCCGGTACTTTCACTAAAAAATAGCGGCAGTGCCGGCACCGGTACATTCATCCGGTCAAAGCGCAATTGCTGGTTGCTGATATTATGAAACTCGATAGGCGTAATGGCACGAAAAGCGCGCGGGCGTAGCTGGTGCAGCTCGGTCCGGCCATCCACCGCGGTGGCATAACAGATTTCGCCATAACGGTGATTCGGTCCAAACCAGGTATCTTTGGGCAAAATCACCGGCAAATCAAAAATCGGCTCGCGCTGACCATCGACAAAACCGGCAATCCATAACGGGGTACTAATGTACAGCGTGCCACGCTGGCCAGCCGGAATATAAATCGGATCGACCGGTTTAATCACCACTGAACGGTCTGCCAGACGTGGCATCAGCTGGAGTTTGTTGGTGGTCGATTTGAACATGTAGCGTTCAATTTTCACCGGCTGCGGAAAGGAAAAATTCGGGTCATTGATGCGATGCCATTGTTGTTCATAGTCATACTGCACCTGCGGACGATGATATTCCAGACGCCACTCCTGCATGCCGCGTGTTAAACGAAACAGCAGGGAGCCAAATTGCCAGGCTTTGGGCTGATGCAGTTCAAACTCGTGTTCGCCCCACCATTTTAAATCGGGCAATTCATCATGATTCAGTAATTCATTCGGATGCGGCAAGGGCGTCTTCCTTTCAATTTAAAACCCTAAAAACAGACTTCACGCTGTCATAAGCTTAGAGTACACTCAAATGAGATTTTTTCATCATTATTATAATCGCTGATGCAAGTACTTAAACAATTACAAATTCCCTATAGTTTTGCAAAACGCCATGGCGTGCTAATTCGCTATGAGGGGGATCATGCTTTTATCGTGCGCCGTGAAAATACGCCGCTGCTGGCTATTCAGGAGGCGCGCCGTTTTCTCGGGCATCCGGCCCAGTTCCAGTTATGTACCGATCAGGAATTTCATCAGCTGTTAAGCAGCAGTTTTGCCGGCGATACCGGGGAATCACAACAGGTTGCGGCAGGTCTGGAAGATCATCCGGATTTACTCAGTCTGGCCGACTCGGTGCCTGAAGCCGAAGATTTAATGGATCAGGAAGATGATGCGCCCATTGTCCGGCTAATTAATGCACTGCTGTCCGAAGCCATTCGGGTCGGTGCGTCGGATATTCATATTGAATCGTTTGAAAAACGCTTATCGGTGCGTTTGCGGGTAGATGGACAATTACGTGAAATTGTACAGCCGCGTCGTGAGCTGGCGCCGTTACTGGTATCGCGGATTAAAGTCATGGCCAAACTGGATATTGCTGAAAAACGCATTCCGCAAGATGGCCGTATTTCGCTGCGACTGGCGGGCCGTGAAGTCGATGTGCGGGTATCGACCTTGCCATCTTCGCATGGTGAACGGGTGGTGATGCGTCTGCTGGATAAACAGGCCGGACGGCTGAACATGACCCATTTGGGCCTGATGCAAAATGATTATGACCGGCTAAAACAGCTGGTACATCGTCCGCATGGCATTATCTTGGTGACTGGTCCAACCGGTTCGGGGAAAACCACGACTTTGTATGCAGCACTATCGGACCTGAATGATGGCTCGAAAAATATTCTGACCGCTGAAGACCCGATTGAATATCAGCTGGAAGGGATTGGGCAGACTCAGGTCAACACCAAGGTCGATATGACTTTCGCGCGTGCTTTAAAAGCCATGCTGCGTCAGGACCCGGATGTGGTGATGGTCGGGGAAATCCGTGATCTGGAAACTGCAGAAATTGCGGTACAGGCTTCGCTGACTGGTCATCTGGTATTATCAACCTTACACACCAATACTGCGATTGGTGCCGTAACCCGTTTAAAAGATATGGGCATTGAACCTTTCCTGCTGTCCAGTTCCCTGATTGGTGTGATTGCGCAGCGTCTGGTCCGAACCTTGTGCTCGCACTGTGCCACCTGGCATGATGCCGATGACTTTGAAAAAGAACTGTTTAAACCTGTTAGCAGTGAAACCATGTTGCGCCTGCCGAAACCGAAAGGCTGTGAGCAGTGTGCGCATACCGGATTTACTGGCAGGACCGCCATTTATGAAATTGTACCGGTAGATGATCACATGCGCCGCCTGATTCATGGCAATGCTGCAGAGTATGAACTGGAAAACTATGCGCGCCAGCAATCTGGTTCGATTCGTGAAGATGGTTTGCGTAAAGTACTGGCCGGTAAAACCACAGTCGAAGAAGTGTTACGTGTCACCAATGAAGCGGCAGACTAGCAGAGCTGTAGAGCCTGTTTAAAAAAATCGTCAGTCCCTACCACAGGCTGACGATTTTTTGCATTAAGAGGGCGCGTAAGGGTGCCGTCGGATTGCCGGGATTGCGCTGGCTTTCATGAGTATAAAATGCCTGCCAGGCCTGTACCATCTCCAGGGTTAAACCTTGAATTTGCATCTGATGCACATCGGCAGCTGTGATGGAATCTAAACGCGCTTGCGCACCTTCCGGGCCGCTGCCCCAGCCAATCAGTCCCTGTCCAAAGGCCGGAAGATTCATCTGATTCGGTGTGGCTGGAACCGGCAGACGTGCCATCTCCGGATTGACCTGAGAATAAATCACAGGACACATTTTTTCAGAAATACTTAGCTCGGCCAAGGCCAGTGTCGAGCACAGCAGCCCCAGACTGGTGATCACGATTTTAAACATCAGGATAATTTGTTGTTGAAAATAAGAATCATTATTATATGCAAGTTGAAAGCTTACGTCGATAACAATATCAGCGAGATCAAGGGAAAGACTTAATAATTGACTAACACGCGATGCTGCATTAAAGGCATTGACTCGCGTACCTGTTGCTGTTCTTTCAGGTCAAATTCGACTGTAATCAGTTGCGCGCCTTCGTCCTGCACCATGGCCAGTAATTGTCCACGGGAATTGGTCGCACCAGAATGACCCCAGGTTTGACGTTTTTCGCCGTGCCAGCCTTGCTGGGCAGCACCTAAAACCTGACACTGACTGTCCATGGCACGTGCTTGTAGCAGCAGCTGCCAGTGCATCTGGCCAGTGGTGTAGGTAAAAGCAGAAGGTGCTGTCAGAAGATTGGCGCCTTGTGCACGCAGTTTTAGCGCCAGTTCCGGGAAACGTAGGTCATAGCAGACCATCAGGCCAATAGTACCAAACGGGGTTTTGGCCACCACCACATCTTGGCCTGGTTCAAAGAATTTGGATTCCTGATACCCCCCGACTGCATCACCGACCTGTACATCAAACAGGTGAATCTTGTCATAACGGGCTTCGGTTTTTTCAGGACTGATACACAGGCTAACGGTACGTACCCGGCCATCTTCAATGACCGAACCATCCGGGCGGAATGGACATGGCAGGGTACCCGCCACCAGCCAGATTTGATGCTGATGGGCCAGTTGTTCCAGACGTTGTTGAATAGATTCAAACTGGGCTGCAGTTTCGCGCTGCTTGCCGGCAGCAAAACAGATAAAATTTTCAGGAAGAACCAGCAGTTCACTGCCGGCGGCTTTACTCTGCTGAATCAGCTGCTCGACTGTATTGAAATTGGCTTCAATATCATTTTGCGAGTTCATCTGTGCAACAGAAACGAAAGTCATGCAGGCATTCTCCCAAACTGAAAATTATACGTTTTGCTGATTAGACACCTGTTCCAAGTTGTCCTGTTCTTTTTGTAGCTGTTTGACCAGGGGTTCAAACATATTCTGGTTGCTGTCGTTGAGTTTCATCAGGGTTTTGTGGGCATCCAGTACGGTCGAGAGCATATTGCTATGCGTCACATGCTCTTCAATCAGGGCACGGGTGCAGACACTCGGATCGCCACAGTAATTCAGAATCACAAACACCTGCCCCAAGCCCATGCTATTGGCCAGTGTGGTGATGTCCGGATTGGTCGACAGCATAACCGCCTGAATCTGATGTACCTGTTTGAGTTTTAGCCCGAGTTTTGCTAAAACACCCAAAACAGTACTGTCAATAAATGTGGTTTGAGTTAAATCGACAATGGCGCCGACCACATTGGTTTGCTGTTCAATTTTACTGAGTAGTTTGTCTAAACTGATACAAGATTGGGCACGCACTTCGCCGATCAGCTTGAAAATATGCGTTCCATCCAAACTTGCGTATTCAACATGACCTGTTGACATATAAATGCCATTTGCAGAGAAGGATAGATAAAATTATCCCATAGGGACACCACAGACTCAAGTGTCTGCTATGGACATAAGTCTAAGGATGGTTTTAAGTGGTTGATTAAGTGATTAATTCAGTCGGCACAAACTGAGGATGGCAATATCGTCGGCCACGTGTTCTGGCGCTTTAAAGGACTGATTCTGCAAGTGATAGACCAGTTGTTCAAACTGTTCATTGAGTCCGCCAACATAGGGTTCCAGCGCACCATCTGAACAGATAATAAAGCGCGCCTGACGTGACAGCACGCATTCATATTCTTCTACTTCCAGGTCTTCGGTCAGGCCCAACGGGAAGCTGCTGGTGTTTAAGATTTTCGGTGGCTGATTTGGCTCAAAGATAATCGCAGGCGGATAATGTCCGGCACTGGACCAGCGCAGCTGATGGGTTTCCAGGTTTAAAATCCCGCTAATCATGGTGATATGCTTTTCAATATTTTCCTGTACCAGCATCCCGTTCAGTTTTTTCAGTAACTCGCGCGGGGTTTTGGAGCGGCCATGAAAAGCCGCCATCCACGAGGTTAATAAACTGCTGGTTACCCCATGTCCGGACACATCGGCCAGATAAAAAATCAGCTCTTTGTCACTAATTTTCCAGTAATCGAACCAGTCGCCAGATAAATAGGCCGAAGGTTGAAACAGGGTTTCAATTTCATAATTGACCAGTTCAATCGGATTCGGCAGCAAACGTTTTTGTAACTCTGCAGCCGAGGGTAAATCACGGCTGTCCTGATTGCGTTTATATTGCGCATCAATTTTAAGCAGGGCCTGCTGCGGCTCTGCTGGCAGTTTGCTCCAGATCCAGCCGGCCAGAGCGCCTTGTTCCCAGGCTTGCGACAGGGCCAGACCTTCATCTTCAAAGCCCAAAACAATGGTCGGTAAATTCCAGCGATGGGTTAAATAATCCTGTACATCGGCAATGGCAATGATGGTCTGATCATATAGGTCGATGTCATCTATGCGAATCATTTGCACACTGGGCAGTGTGTCAATCACCTGATCTAGATAGGGAATATCACGTGTGGGCTGAATGAAATACATAAATGTAGAATATAATCCTATGCGCTTTAGGGGATAGATGTACTATAACAATCAATGAATTACTAGGGGAAGTTGAACTTCCCGCCAGAAAGAAGTATTACAAATTATTCAGTGAGCGGTGCAACTGAATCAAAGTTTTCTTCATCTTCGATGTAGTCGTCTTCGACATCTTCAATAAATGAAATGCTCTCGGCCTCTAGGCCTTTTTTCTCGGCAATTTCAAAGTTTTTACGCTGCAGGTAAATATCACGGATGGCGGCATAGCGATCTCCTTGTAACACCTGTTCTACATCCAGAATCTGGGAGCGGGCATCAATGCCGCGTAAAGCCTGCTCGGTCCAGTACAGTCCATCATGATCTTCTAGAATGTATTTTTGTGGACGGGCCTGACTGTCAGCCAGACGGCCAAAACCATCACGGAAGGTACTAGGGCCAATAATCGGCAAAACCAGATACGGGCCAGACGGCACCCCGAAATAGCCTAAAGTGGTACCAAAATCCTCATCTTCAGTTTCCATTCCCAAACGACGGGCCGGATCAGCCAGACCTAAAGTGGTGATGGTATTTACAGTAAAACGGCCCAGCGTTTTTGCTGCTCTGAGCGGACGGCCCTGAATCAGCTGGTTTACTGCATTCCATGGTTCACCCAGGTTTTTACGGAAGTTACGATAAGAACCACGCACATCGCCAGGAACTTTTTCTGTATATTGCACAGCCAGCGGACGGGCGATATTGCGGTCTAACACATCATTTAAGGCATAGACCTGACGGTTTAAAGGTTGTAGTGGATCTTTAACACTTTCCGGTTGTGCGGCATTGGCATTCACTTTCAAATCTTGTGCTTTAATATTTTTCAGCTCTTTTAAGGATTCAAAGCGTGAAGGGGCTTTGCTGGTTGCTGCAGATGAGTCTGCTTCTGCTGTGGTGCGGGTAGAACTGTCTACTGCAGATTCATTGGCAAAAGCAGGGGAGGCCATCCCTAAAGTCAGCAGGCTAATCCATACATATTGTTGTTGACGCATAAAAGATCCTAGTGCTTTGAATACTGAAAGCAAAAAAGAGAAAGCAGGGTCATTCGACCCAGCGCACATTTTAAGAGAGTATTTAAACACTTTTGGCCGAAATTTATAGCTAAAAAAGGTAAAATGAATAAAAAATAATCGGATGATTAAATTTTTTTATCAAAGGGCTTGCAAGCGTAAATATTTCGCCTATAATGCACATCCATCGGCGGTGATGTTGATAAAAACTTGTTGATAAACAAGGATTTAGCTAAAATGGTTGAGTTCTGGTTTAGGTGGTAAGTTTAGAAATAAAATCAACATTGCATGTTGACTT